>CAZAHZ010000083.1:11336-11922 GCA_964485055.1 uncultured Candidatus Cloacimonadota bacterium | reverse complement strand
CGCTGGCGTATTCCGCAAGTGGGACGCAGATGACGACCTTTAATATAAATAAATCCTGACATAATCCTCATGCTAATAATATTCTTGCCTAAATATTCTCTTTTTCCGTGCCTTCTGTGTATTCCGTGGTTAAATCTCTTCTTTATTATGCAGATGACGAACATAATAATCCCAAGCTCAACTGCCCTCTCCCCGTGTCTGCGTCCCACTTACGGAATACGCCAGCGGTACACGTCCACTCAACCTCAAATGACGACAAAGATATTTAATTATAATTAATTTTTTTGCGGTTTTCGCGCTTTTCGTGGTAAAAAATAAAATTCTCTTTTTCCGTGTATTCAGTGTGTTCCACCTGCCATGCCATAGCTTTAGCGAAAGATGGTGGTTAAATTTCTTCTTTATTATGCAGATGACGACCATAATAACCCCAAACTTGACAGCCATCTTTCCGTGTCTGCGTCCCACTTGCGGAATACGCCAGCGGTACACGTCCACTCAACCTCCTAAATCACAATCCAGCTATTATAAAAATCTAAGTTACATTTCATCCTTAATCCTTAATTATCAATCCTTAATTTCTTTCTTC
>CAZAHZ010000083.1:6670-11326 GCA_964485055.1 uncultured Candidatus Cloacimonadota bacterium | reverse complement strand
CCAGTCAGCAGTCACCAGTCACCGGTCACCGATACGAAGCAGCTCCAATCCTTAATCCTCTGCGGATAAGTTCTGCTGATTTCTCACCCGCAGTCCCGTCCAGATTACTGAACATAACCGCATTTGCCTGCCGCCGTTCTTTCTTCTTTAAGTCCGGCTCAGTTCTATATCTCTCTATCGCCGGCTTTAGTTCATCAAATCTGCTGATCCGCAGACTGAATTCATTGATCATATCCATCACATACGGCACAATTCTCGCAGCTTCCCCAACTTCAAAAGTGATCATCGGTTTATCAAGGGCACAGCACTCCCCCAGGATCGAAGAAGTATCACCGATGCAGATATCTGCCAGCATTATATATGGCGTGGTATCATAATTTTGGATATAATGCACTCCCGCTGTTGACCGTATTACGCTCCGGTAATCTTCCGCTATCCAGGGATGCAGACTCACCATAATATTATATTCCCCAGTCAATTCCGGCAGCTTGTCATACCATTTCGCTATTGCTGACATCCCTGATCCTTCCCAGGTCGAAGTAAATAACAAAGTTTTCTTATCCGCCGCAAAGCCCAGTTCCATCCTGAGTTTTTCCAGTTCTGCTTCACCAATTTCACCATTAAATGCCCTATCCAGTTTTGGATAACCTACTCCCACTCCATTAGTTATCCCTCTTTGGCTGGCAATCTCTGCTTCCCGTTCACTCGTAAACAGAAACAGGTCGAATAGCATATAATTCCGCTTGCCTGATAATGCTTTAAAATGAAAAGGTCCATGTCTCATCCCGATCTTCTTCATTCCGGCTGCCGGGAATTTGTGAGCTGCCAGACGGCACATTAAAACTCCCCGCGGAAATGCCGGCAATATGCCTGATTTCACCCCTAATTCAGCCAATGCTTCCCGAACTTTTTTATCCTTACTGATGATCCTCAGTTCCGGCAGATATCTCAGCACCGGCTTCATAATATAATAATCCAGCACATCACCGCAATATGCCGCATAATAATCATTCAAACCCAGCAATCCTGCCAGTTTGAAAATCAGCGTATATGGATACTTCAAAAGATAATAACTAAATACCATGCTTTTTGCTCCTGCCTTTCTTTATCGTACATATTCCAGACCAGTATTAAGGTCAATTAAAATCTGAATTCCCCGCCAGATGAGGAATTAAGGATTAAAAATTAAGAATTAAGAATGACATTTTAAGACACGACATAAAGATTAATGTTTAAGATTTAGTTTTGGTGGTCAGTAGAATGCTGGAGATGATGTTTATCATCTGGTTGCAATCATCAAGAAGTGATTCGTACTGTTTCAAAGTCAGATAATCACTTTTATATAAGAGTTTTAGCCAGTATCTTGTTTCTCTGGCTTCTTTGAAGGCTATGCTAAGCTTGGAAATGAAATCTTTGGTGGATTGAGCACCTTGAGCTTCTTCAATATTGGCACCTTCGGAAGTTCCTGACCGCATAACCTGCCTGGAAAGGATGAACTCCTTCTTTTCTTTACAAAGATAATCATATAACTTAACAATACGCATAGCAAACTCAAAGCTCAGATCTACGATTATATTCTCTTTTTGTATTATCCTTTCTCAATTATCAATTACAGAATGTTTTAGACTCCCGGCACATTAATCACCATTCATGCTGAATGCAAAGAGGTTGGTTTTATTTTCTCTATAACGCTGATAAGCATAATTTTTATCAATATAAATATCCAAACACTATAATGAAATATCAATCTGATTTATGAATTGCTAATAGTTAGATAGTCTATCTAGAAAAAAAATTATTTGAATTAAATATTATTTCAATTTATAGTCTTCAAATTTAGTATTAGGAATAACAATGATATCATCATATAAATAGTCTTTATAATTTTGAACCTGAAATATGTATCCTGTTAAAGAAAATGCTCTTGATCTATGGATTTTATCGATTTGTAAGTTTGTTTTTCCTTCTGAGTAAACGATAATTAGTTTTCTTTTTATTTTGCACAAATCGCAACGATTTTTCAGAAAATTATTTTGTTTTAATATTATGTAAAGTATATTCAGGCTTTCAACAGCTTTCAACCTTAAATCAGTATTAAATTCTGTTGGTGGAGCTCCTTCTGCATTGATGCAGGATTGATTTTTAAACTCAATAAAATAAATACAATTTTTTTGTTTACTGATAAACAATGCATCACAACTTCTGGAGTTATCACCTGCTATCTTATCAAAATAATAAGCATACTGGATACTCTCTGTGAGATTATTACCACAATCATCTTTAGACGTTTCTTTCAAGGTTTTTATTCTTGATTTGTGATTATTTACAAAACAATCATGAATATCATTTATCGAAATCATTTAATAATATTTCATCTAATTCTGAATATGGCTTAGATAACTCTTCATAAATAGTATTTAATTGATCATTTACAAGTTTTGACTCTGAGTATTTATTTCTTTTCTTCATTAAGTAGAAATTTGTAGTTTCTGAAATACCGTAATGGTCAGAATAAATCTTAAATGCTTCTATCATATAAGTACTGTGAGAATTAATTAAGACTTTTATCCTTAATTCCTTAACCATTCTAACCAGTAACTCAGCATAATTTATCTGCCATTGAGGATGAAGATGTACTTCCGGTTCATCAATAATTAATATTGAATCCTTTTGTATAAATCTTGATTCAAGAAGTATTTTAATTATAGCAAAGGACTTAATTCCTTCCGCAACGTTTTTGATTCTGAACTCATCTCCATTCTTTCTGAAAATAAAATTCCTTTCTTCTTCCTTAAATCCAAAATCACCACCAATAACTTGTTTAATAAATATTTTAAATTTATCTATCATTTCTCTTTTTTCGATTTCATCGATGATATCATTTTCATCGTCACTATTTATGTACTTAACATATAGTTTCCATTGAAGGTCTTTTATATGATTTATTAAATATTTACCCTTTCTTAAAGGAAAACGTCTATTAATAATATCATCTACAAATGAAAAAGGTATATCTATATAAGTAATATCATTGTATGTGGATGATACCATATTAGATATTTCCTCTATCTCATTACAATTTAAAATCATCCGAGCTATATTCATATTATTATCATCGAATACAATTTCTGTTTTTTTCTTGCAAAATGCACTGGTTATTTGTCTATCGAATTCATTCTGAATCATTATATCAATAGCAGCCTTTTTTACACTTTCACTATTTTCATTCAATTTTGTTATTTTTTCGATTTCCTCCTTCATCTTATTGTATGTATTTTCTCCTAAATCAATACCAATATTCTCTATAAACTCGTCGATAACTTTCAAAACATCCTTTTCTAGGTCATCGCTATTATCAATGATATCAACAATTTTATTTCTCACTTCTTGTTCAAATTTTCTTAATAGAAATCTTGACTTATTTCTTTCATTTAACAACTTAGATTGATCAGATAATGTTTTATTGTCTCTTTTTATCACTTCATGATAAATGTTTTCTTCACTTTTATCTTTAATATCATCTACTATACTAAACAATCTATTGGCTTGATTATTTCTGAATTGCTCTTTATAATTGTTTACGATCTTTATCAAAAAATAGAGTAATTTCCCAACAGTACTTTTACCAGTATCATTCACTCCAGCAATTACTGTTAAGCCATCTATCAAGATATCAGCTTCTTTAATTATACCAATATTACTAAATTTTAACCTCATGAATACTCCTTTACAAGTTCCTCTAAGTAAATTTAAGTGAAAGCATTTAAATAGTCAATAACATTTTAATACATTAGCAAATACTGGCTTTTTGTCGCTCTGAACAGAAGCACAGCCAGAAGCCCCAACCCAAACAGCTTCCAATCCCTTAACAAATACGATATCAAAAGCCGCAGGCTGATTTTTATATTTGCTTCATTATTTTTTTTGCGTCACTCTTTGTTTTCATTGGTTGCTTCACATTTTTCTCAAATATATTGGCAAGAGAAATTATTTTCCAATTTTAATGGAGTCGAAATGGTAATTGAATTAATCCAGAATATTGTTTTGTCCTTAATTTTAAATCCTTAATCCTTAAATTTCTGAGCGGGCGCGGAAGAAGGTGGCGTTTCCGATCAGGTGGCAGGAAGTGGCTGTTTTGGAGATAAAGGCGGATTGACCTCTGGTCAGTTTAATGGGTTTACCGATTTTGGGTACAACCTGCAGGTTTCCTTCAGTGACAAAGATGATTTCCGGGGAATTAAGGTTATTGAGACGGATTGAGCTTTTAAGTTTGAAGCGGGAAAGCTGGAATTCAGGGGCGGGGGTTTTATATACTTCTTCCAGCCCATGAAGTTCGGGGCGTATGTAATGAGGAGGTGCTGGCAGGAAGCTGGCGATCTTCAGCAGTTCGGGGATATCTATATATTTGGAAGTGAGAGCGCAGCGGAGGACGTTATCGGAATTAGCCATGATCTCCAGACCAGAACCTTGAAGATAGGCATGCAGAATGCCGGCATCCATATAAATAGATTCACCGGGCTGTAACTGAATAGTATTGAGTATGATGGGAGCAAAGATGCCAATATCGTTGGGGAAATAATTATCAAGTCGGCAGATCCATTCTATAGAGAGTGCAGCGGGATGATCGCAGCCACGACGCAAAGCAGCAGCGCGGAG
>CAZAHZ010000083.1:0-6660 GCA_964485055.1 uncultured Candidatus Cloacimonadota bacterium | reverse complement strand
ATCCAGCGAACAAATTCCCGGATTTTATCTTCTGCGAGATCATCAATCAGGTCTCTGAATTCTTCAATTTTGTCATCCAGCCGGAGCAGACAGATGATCTCACCGATTTCAAAATAAGGTCTGACACCGGAAAGTGCCGTAAAGGGAGTGAGAGCGAGCAGCATTTCGGGTTTATGATTTTTATCTTTATAATTACGAATACGGGCATCGAGAGGCAATTTTCGGGTAACTTCATCTTCATATCCAGCGACTGCCTGCTGCCGGTCAGGATGAACCTGAACTGAAAGCGGTTGAGCAGCGGATAGCACTTTGAAAAGGAAAGGCAGTTCACCATATTTAGTGGTAATTTCATTACCGAGAATATTACGCGGATCATGAGAGATGAATTGATCGAGAAGTATCTGATCTTGTCCATCAATCAGAAGCGATGGTGCTTTGGCATGAGCACCCATCCATAATTCAGCTTCAGGCAGATCATTTTCATTGCTGATACCGGTCAGTTGGGCAATGAAATCATAAGAGCCCCAACTGTAATTCATGATCTGATTTTCCATCAGAAATACAGTATTATCCGATTTAGTCATATTTTGCTCCGCTAAATGTCTCTTTGATGTGTTAACGAATGATTGTCAAGGGGAATCAGTGATTAGTGAGGAGGGGGGAGTTTTTGGTTGACATTAAAACGTATTGGAAAATTAATTTAAGGTGGAGGTATGATATGCAGGAAGATATTTTTGGCATATTAGATGATAAAGAAAACATCGAGAAAAAGATAAATCAAATACGTCAGGAAATAGAGCTTCATAACCGGTTGTATTACGAGAAGGCGAAACCTGAGATCAGCGATTATGAATATGATCTTCTGGTGAAGGAACTGGAAAAGCTGGAAGCGGAATATCCGCAGTATAAAACAGAAATATCTCCAACTGCGAGAGTAAGTAGCGATTTGACAGGAGAGCGGCAGATCATTGAGCACAAGGTGCGGATGTATAGCCTGGGGAATGCCTATTCGCTGGAAGAAGTAAGATCATTTTTAGCTAAAATAGCCAGCGAACTTGGTCAATATCCGCAAGTGGTTTTAGAACATAAACTGGATGGCTTTAGCATAAATCTTTATTACGAAAAAGGTGATTTGCAGTACGCCACCACGCGTGGAGATGGTTATGAAGGCGAAGACGTTACGGTTAATGTGAAAACAATCAAGAGTTTACCTGCAAAGATAAATTATCAGGAAAACATTGAAGTGCGAGGTGAGATATATTTTCCGAAAAAGGAATTTGAAAGGATCAATGAATTACGCGAGGAAGCAGGAGAAAATCTGTTTGCCAATCCACGCAATGCAGCCGCAGGAACGATCAAGCTCAAAGATACGTCTCTTCTATCAGAACGCAAACTGGAAGCCTGTATGTATTCCGTGGGTTTATTCAATAATACACAAGTGAGTAGTCAGGAGAAATTACTTTCATTTTTGAGAGAGCTTGGTTTTCCGGTAAGCAATTCAACGAAACTGGCAAAAAATTTCGACGAAATAAGTGATTATTGCGGAAAATGGGAAACTGAGCGGGATTCCCTACCCTTTGAGATAGACGGCATTGTGGTCAAGATCAATGAATTTGCGTTACAGCAGGAATTAGGATATACTTCCAAAAGTCCCAAATGGGCAATAGCCTTTAAATTTAAGGCAGAAGAGAAAGAAACGATCCTGGAAGCCGTGGAATTTCAGGTAGGGCGTACGGGTGCTGTCACACCGCGAGCCGTATTGAAACCTGTTCATCTGGCAGGTACCACGGTAACGCATGCCACTTTGCATAATGCAGACGAATTAAAGCGTTTGGATATTCACTTGGGCGATACTGTGAAAGTGATCAAATCAGGCGAGATAATCCCCAAAATAACAGGAGTAGATGCCAGCAAACGTCCTGCTGATGCCAAACCGGTAGAATTTCCGTCAAATTGTCCTGACTGTGGAACGGAACTGCATCGCGAAAGCGAGGGTGCGATTTATTACTGCAATAATATAGATTGCCCGGCTCAAATACACCGGAGATTAACGCATTTTGCCAGCCGGTCGGCAGTAGATATAGACGGACTGGGAGAAACGCTGATCCAGCAATTTATTGATAATGGCTTGATCGAAAAAATCGAGGACATCTATACGCTGGATTATGAAGCAGTGCTGAAACTGGAGCGTCAGGCAGAGAAATCAGTGGACAACCTGAAAGCTGCCATTGAGAGATCGAGGCAGCAGAAATTCAGCAAAATATTATTCGGTTTCGGGATACGGCACGTGGGAGATAAAACCGCGAGATTGCTGGCAGAACATTTTGGCAATATAGACAGATTGAGGCAGGCAAGTATTGACGAATTAATGGAAGTGGAAGAGATTGGCGAGAAGATTGCTCAGTCAATTATAGATTTTTTTGCTAATCCGCTTAATGAGAAAATGATTGAAGCTCTCAAGACAACCGGAGTAAATCTATCGGCAGAAGCAACAGCAACCGGAAACCGTATGGCAGGAAAAACTTTTCTGGTAACCGGCAGCTTGACAGGTTACAGCCGTGAAGAGATCAAGGAGAAAATTGAATCCGAAGGTGGAAGAATACTTTCATCTGTGAGTAAAAACCTTGATTATCTTCTGGTGGGCGAGAAACCTGGCTCCAAGCTTGCCAAAGCTGAGAAGCTGGGAACTGTACGGATAATAGATGAAAAAGAATTTGAGGAAATGCTGGTTTAAATGAAAATACTCGAACGCTATATACTGCGGGAGAATTTTAAGCCGTTCATATCATCACTGGCAGTGGTAACCTTTGTGATGGTTCTGGACAGGCTGCTGGATCTGCTGAAGGTGATCATTGATAAACAACTTGATTTTATCACTGTGGCAGTGATATTCGGATTAAGTCTGCCCTTTATGCTGGCATTGACAATCCCGATGGCAGTGCTGCTGGCAACGATCATGTCCTTTGGGAGGCTGTCCACTGATAATGAATTAATAGCCTTCAAATCCTGCGGGATCAATATCTTTACTCTTATGAAACCGACAGTGATCGCAGCGCTGCTGCTGTCCATATTCATGCTTTATTTTAATGATCATATCCTCCCGGACAGTAATCATCTGCTCAAGAATAAAATGATCCAGGTGAATTACCGGCGGCCGGCAACAGCAATTGAACCTGGTATCTTTAACGAAATGAAAAATATCACCATTTATGTTCGGGAACGGATAGATACGGAATTATATGGCATTATCATTTATAATCGTGAAGCTTCCAAATTTCCAGCGACCATCAATGCTGCTCATGGCACGATCGCTTTATCCGATGGAGGAAACAGCATGACAGCTACTTTGTATGATGGACAGATGCATGAACGGGATGCCAGAAACAGGGATATTTATAATATTCGCAGCTTCCGAAGGCTGATCTTGAATATGCCTGATCTGGGTTATCAGATGAAGGATGTGGAGTCAGATTACCGGGGAGATCGGGAACTGGATGTGGAAGCGATGAGGGAGATAATCAGCGAACATGAAACCAAGATCAGCCAGGTGAAGACGGAAATTGACAGCCTGACTTTGCAGATTTCGCGGCTGGAAAATCTGCCACAAATTAATGAAACGGAAAATAAAGAACTGAACAGGCTGCATAACTCCGAGAGAATAAAGAATGAGAAACTGGATAATTACCAGAAAAAGATCAGAATATTTGAGGTGGAAATCCATAAGAAATATGCCCTGGCATTTGCCTGCCTGATATTTGTGCTGATTGGAGCACCAGTGGGAATGATGACTAAGTCGAATGGTGTAGGTATGGCGTTTACGGTGTCATCCTTCGTTTTTATGATCTATTATGGAGCTTTGACGGGGGGAGAGGAACTGGCTGATAAAGGCATTGTGTCTCCCTGGCTTTCCATGTGGATATCAAATATTATACTGGGATTAATTGGTATATATCTGGTGATAGTATCGATTCGCGAAATGAAGGTTTACGATCTTAATCTGCTCTGGAAAAGATTTCTGAGAAAATTCAAGAGGAAAAATAATAATGCGTCTGCTTGACAAGTATATCACCCGCGAATATCTTAAGTTCTATTTCTTGATCCTGATATCATTCACAGTGATTTTTCTGGTGGTGGATTTTTTTGATTATCTGCCTCGTTTATTGCGGCGGGGAGCCACCTGGAATCTTATGACAATTTTCTTTGCTTTGCGTCTTCCCTATCTGGTGATCTTAACTTCTCCGGTAGTAGTGCTGCTTTCCGGTCTTTTCCTGATGGACAACCTCTCTCATCATAGTGAGTCTATTGCCATCCGCTCGGCAGGTATCTCCATTCTCCGAATGGTTCTTCCATTATTTTATATTGGCGCTGTAATCAGTGTTGTTATACTTCTGATGGGTGAATTTCTGCTGCCCTGGGCAGAAGCAAAACGTGAATATGTTTACACTGTCCAAATAAAAAAGCAGAAGATTGAAGATAAAAAGATGCTCTCGAATATACATTACCAGGGCACAGACAATAATCTTTACTATATAGGTTTTTTTGACGGCTACCGCAATAGTCTCAAAACAATAGATATTTCCAATTTCGATCCTGATAAGGGAATTTTAAATTCCAAGATCATTGCCGACCGCGCTGTCTGGGAAGATAACGGCTGGGTTTTTGAAGAATGTTATATTCGCACATTTAAGGATGGGATGCCGGATTCCACGCATTATTATCCCAAGATCAGGTTGGAATTTGTGGATGTGACACCTGCAGACTTCATCAAAAGCTCCAAATCACCCATGTCTATGAATTTCTTTGAATTGCAGGAATATATTAAGCGATTGAAAAAAGTGGGTGAACAATTTCACCGGGAATTAACTGAACTCTATTATAAAGTTTCTTTCCCAATTGCCAATGTCATTATTTTATTATTCTGCATACCTCTTGCCAGCGCCTCAGTTCGTAGTCGCGGACGTGGTTTGATCTTTGCCATTGGGTTATTTGTCTGTTTCTTCTATCTATCAATCCTCAGGCTGGCTCAAAGTCTGGGTCACAGTGGCGTGATCGCACCCCTTGCCTCTGCCTGGATGCCACATGCCTTTTTCCTGGTGATAGGGCTGTATTTCCTGTTTAGAGCAGAAATCTAAGTTTATCTTATCATCACCATCCTGCCTGATATATTCCTACACCCACAAGACAATTGATACAGGTAAACTCCACTGGGCATTTCCCTGCCATGATCATCCTTCCCATCCCACACCACAGAATTAATTTTAAATTTAGAGTTTTGAATTTTGAATGAATTTACAAGCTGTCCTTTCATATTGTAAATATTTAATTCAGTGTCCTCTGAGTCCTCTGTGGTTGAAAAAGAAATTGTTGTATATGGATTAAATGGATTTGGGTAATTTTGAATTTTACATTTTACATTTTCAATTTTACATTCACTATTTGCATTCCCAGCAGTAACATGAATATAATTTCTTTTCACATAGCCTCTAAACTCTCCATAAAAATAAATCTTCAATTCTACATTATAACATCCGGTATCCTGGTAGGTATATTCCGGATTTTGCTCATAAGAATCAATGATACCATCAAGATTAAAATCCCATTCCCAGGCATAGATATCATCACCATGTGATAAATCTGTGAATTGCACTGATAGTGGTGCTGTACCCGATGTCGGTTCAGCTTCAAAATCAGCGTAATATGGCTCAGGTCCATAAGCAAAAGGATGATAAACTGAAAAAGTCTCTCCATAATCCAGACTATGATATATATATATATGTTTAATCTCTCCCATAAATTGGTTGAAAGATGCTAATACATATAACTCACTTGGTTGTTTTCCTCCGGTAATCCCACTATAATTTACTAAATTTCCCTTTAAATCCCAGCTTTGCCCAAAATTGTCACTATATCTTAATTCACGATTAAATCCTCCTACTGAATAAATTTCTCCTGATTCAGTTCCTCTTGTTAAAGTTTGGATATTTTCAGTAAAGTAGTTGAATTGATTTTGTACTTCTAAATTCTCGAAATTATCATAAGATATGAAAAAGTATATTGAATCTCCCATTGTTGATCTTACATAACCAATATTTTGTTCAACATCAATTTCTGATGTTGAAGATTGTCCAAAAAATCCATTATACGAATGCTGTATGAAATTATATCCGTAATCCTCACTATGTTGCGAAAACCCATGATATAAATAACCTTCTGAAACTCCACTATATAATCGATATGATATATTGGAATTACGAAATACCCAACTACCTTGTTGTCCATAACTATAAGAAATGTAGAGATTTTCTGGCATAGAAAACCCATATAAAACTCCAGATGTAAGATCTGCCGCAATACTCATAATATCAATATTAGAATTTAAAGTGCTATCCATGCAAGTAGCGGTTTCACCAAAATCTATTGAACGATATATACCATTTCCTGTATTTGTCGGTCCAATAAAATATATTTCGCCAATATCTGGTCCACGTGTTAAAGCATAATCTGCATTAGCAGTAATACAAAAAACGACTAACATAATTACAACAATACTAATTCTTTTCATCTTACCATCCTCCTTATTTTATTTCAAAAGAATCATTTTCTTGATTGGTGAATTTTCTAAGTTCAATTTATATAAATAGATTCCAGATGCAAATCCGC
>CAZAHZ010000082.1:0-12020 GCA_964485055.1 uncultured Candidatus Cloacimonadota bacterium | reverse complement strand
GAAAACTATGGCTTTTTTGTTCAACCAATTTTACACCAAACTTTGAGACTCTATCTCGTTTTATATTGCTAAATAATGTGTTCTCTATGTTTATTGTGCACTTATATTTTAAAAATTGACCTATCCATAAATAATCAATTTCCTTATCTTTATCATCTAAGTGTAATAATATCTCCCAAACATTGTTTGATATTATTACTGTGCCTGCCTTATGAAAATAGTATAAGGGCAATTTCCCAAGTTTATCATTTTTTATTATTAGATTACTTTTATTTAAGGAATAGTAAATTAAATTATACATCCCTAATTGTTCATTTTTTAGATCGCTATATAATAAATTATTGATGTTGAATTCCTCTGGCTTCAGTATGTGTCCTTCTAATATTTTAGCTGAGTTTTCTGAATAAACAAAATCTCCTCTAAACCAGAGCGGACCCAAATGCTTTGCCTTGGGTACTTTTATGTTTGATATTAAAAAAACCATTAAAACCTCCTAAATATACTTAATTAATGAATTTTTTTGAATCATTAGAAACCAGTCAAGGTTATTTTATCAATCAATGATTTTATAGTAGATTGTCCAAATTATTATATTCAAATTAGGACATGATGATATCACTTGCTATAAAATCTATAATACTTTTTTTTGTCTAAGATGTTTATTTTGTGATAAAGAGGTAATAATGAATATTGGCATGATTCTGGAAAATGAATATTCTAATGACCCAAGAGTTCGAAGAGAAGCTGAGTTTCTGGCAGCTAATGGCTATAACGTAACTGTATTGGCAGTTAAAAAACCGGGATTTAACGAATTTGAAACTCTTAATGGGGTTAATATTCACAGAATAAATATCAGCAAATTTGTTCTTGATAAATTTAGACCCTTAACACCTAATTTCTTCGCCTATTACTTGATCTGGAGAAAATTTCTTTATTCCTTTATCAAAAATTACAAAATTGAGGTACTTCATGTGCATGACCTACCTCTTATGAAACTTGCTATTAAAATTGCAAAACACTATAACATCCCTGTTGTGGGAGATTTTCATGAAAATTTCTCCGAAGCTATTAAAATGTATTACTGGGCAAATACTTTTAAAGGTAAATTACTTATTAATTTTAAAAAATGGGACGCGCTTCAAAAGTATTCCGTAAATAATTTAAATAAATTAATCGTCGTTGCTGATGAAACTATTGATCTGTTTAGTAAAAAATATAATAAAAAATCCAGTGATATTTATTCTGTAGATAATTCTATAGATATTGATCAATTTGAAAGTACTGGAATCAACGTTATACTTAATGAACAGTTAGCTAATAAATATAAAGACTATGTAGTGTATGGATTTACTGGTGCTATCTTACCAAATAGAGGACTTCAACATCTGATTAAAATCCTGCCTGAATATAAAATGCTCAAATTGAAACTAGTTATTGTCGGAAAAGGTCAGTTAAAAAAAGACTTAGTTGCTTTTGCTGAACAATCCGGCATTTCTCATTTAATTGACTGGTATGATTGGCAACCCTTTGAAAACCTGATTACTTTTACTCAAAACTTTGATGTCGGATTGACTCGACTTGAAGATAATCTCCAAAACAGCTATACTACACCGAACAAAGTTTTTCAATATATGTATATGCAGAAACCTATCCTTACTGCCGATAGCCTCCCCATGATTAGAATTGTACAAAAAACAAATAGTGGCCTTGTCTTTAAATCTGGTAATCCCAAATCATTAGCAGAAAGCTTCGAAAAACTCTATTATGACGCAAAATTAAGAAAAGAATTAGGTATTAATGGAAAACGGGCTGTGGCTCTGAAGTACAATTGGAAAACCACTCAAAAAAACTTATTAAGACTATACAGTGAATTAAAAAAGTAAACCCAAGGGTCAAGTCACTATAATAAATCACTCAGGAAGCATCGCTTAATTTACTGCTAAATACCAATCTCATTAACCACTAACTCTTTACTTGCTATCCTGATCACCAGATTAATATCTGGTATTAATGAGATTGGATAATTCATATTATTTATAAACTTACATATACCCCAGATAAACTTGCTTTTCCCAAAATTATACCACGCAACCAAAATATATTATGTAAACTTACCACTCAACTGAATAATCCGACAAGTAGAGCCATTAGTCCGCAGTTTTAGAGCCACCCCTACGAAAAATAGAGCCACCTAATCCGATTCTGAGAGCCACCTTGCCAAATAGCTCATGGATCAGACCATGGATTTATGCATCAAAGGTGTAAATAAATCTATGGAGGTCAACCAAATGACCCAATATCGAGAGATACTGCGTTTACCCAAGCAGGATATTAGCAGGTGCGGTATAGCGACAAGTTTATCTTGTTCACGCAATACCTCATCCAAAGTATTACTAACTGCGGAGATACTTATCATTGCATGGTCGCTACCGGATTATATCAATGATCGGGAACTTGATTATTAGCTATTTCCAACAAAGGAAACGGGAACTAGACGGAAGATGCCTGATAAGAGATAGCTTCTGCTTTGCGGTGGTGGTTGCTTCGTTCCAACTACGTCTCCACTCAGCAACCACCACCGCAAAATTGGTCTCTTACTACACAATATTCTTCTTTTATAAAGTGTAACTATATGTTATAAAATACTTAACCTATTATTGGCTCTCAGAAACGGAACAGGTGACTCTATTTTTCGGAGAGATGGCTCACATCAAGCAGAACATGTGGCTCAATTGCTTCGGAATATCCAGTTTAGCTAAACATCTTTGACTCATGTTGTCCATAGTACTCGAAAAGTGTACCATTTTTGAATACCATCGACACCACCCCCAAATGAATTTGGGTGTTAATGAAAATGGATTTCTTGCTGCTTGTGGTGACCCACAATGAGATTACTTTCGGGGTGATGCGAGCTAATAGTTTAAAAAATAAGTTTGACAAATTTCGAGGGAATTGTCACAATAATATAGAGGCTGATTTCAAAATAGGAAGTTTTAATAGGAGTTGACAATGAAATTGCTACTAATTTCAGGCTTTTTTTTTGTTTTATCGTTTTCATTGCTGAGTGCAATTTCCGAACTGAATAGTTTTCATTCAGTATCTGATAATGGTCTGACAATTTTGAGCAGAACGATTCTTGAGACGGAAGCAGATAGCGTATTTCATCAGTTGCTGCCTGTGATTAATGGAGAAAAATATTTTGCTGTAAACAGCAGTAATTGTGAAGTTGAAATCAGTCCTGTGATGCAATTGCGTGATCTGGAGTTTTCAGTTCTGAGCGTATATCCTGCAGCAGGTATAGAAACTGGCGATAGCCTGCAAATAGTATTGGAGGGAAGTTGTCAGGAGGAAATTGAATTAGTCAAATCGGCAGAATCTTTTTTAAAAATGTATATCGCACTTTTTCCGGAGTTGGCAGAGCGAGAAAACTGGCGGGACATGGAACCGGCACAGCCCAATATTCTCTATATTTATCCTGACACAAATGATCCTTCCTTCTGGGATGTATTTGACTACCTGCTGGAATGGAAGAAGCAAAAAGGGTATAAGGTTTATGAATACGCAACGAATGCGACAACATGCCAGTCAATAAAGGATTATATCCAGCAGGCATATAACACCTGGGAAGAGCCACCGGAATATATCTGCCTGATAGGAGATGCAGGTGGCAGCTTCAATATTCCGACCTCTTATTTTGCTGGTGGTGAAGGAGATCATTATTACACAACTTTAGCAGGAAATGACCAGATAGGAGATGTTCATATCGGGCGATTATCTTTCAACAGTATTTTGCAGTGGCAGACAATAGTTTACAAAACTATTATGTATGAGCGGGAACCATATATGGAAAATCCTGACTGGTTCAGCAGAGCTTTACTGGTAGGTGATCCTACTACTTCCGGCATGTCATGTGTATATACAAATATAAACATCCGGGAATTGATAGTACACAATTATCCGGAATTCGATTTTTTAGAAATTTATGAAGCTCCCTTTCAACCCACCATGCAGAATATGATAGATTTGGGAGTAACTTATTTTAATTATCGTGGTTTTGGAGGGATGAGCGGCTGGTATGATGGCACAGCGGATTATCTACATAATGGAATGATGTTACCGTTTGTGGTGATCAGCACTTGTGCTACAGGAGATTTTGCAGGGACAGAAGGTTGCCGGAGTGAAGCTTTTTTACGGGCAGGATCACTATCGAACCCGAAAGGAGCAATAGGAGCAATTGGGACAGCCACAATAACTACGCATACCTGTTTTAACAACTGCTATGTCACGGGAGTAGCTTATGGATTGTATGCTGAAGACTTGCGAACAATGGGGGCATCTCATACCAGAGGTAAAACTTCTTTATGGTTAAATTATCCCCAGAATCCCGATGATTCCTCAACAAAATTTTCATGTTGGAACAATTTGATGGGTGATCCTGCGATTGAGGTCTGGCAGGGTTTGCCACGGGAGTTAGCCATTGAACGTGAGGAGTATTATTCAAATACTATGAACAATGTCAGTATCAGAGTGTTAAATGAATATAGTAGTGGAGCCGGTGGGCTATACTGCTGCCTCTATAATACCAATAATGATGAGCAGCATTTCTGCTATAGTGATGAGGAAGGATATGCCGTTTTTCCAACATTAGAATTGGAATCAGAAGGATATGTTTTAACGGTAAGCGGGAGGAATTTTTATCCGGAACAGTCAGATATTGAACTGGAAACAGACATAGAACTGGAGATTGAGGAAATAACTTTTAGTGATAATAATAACAATGGTGGATTTGAACCCGGAGAATCAGGAGAATTGAGTTTTTATATATTTAACAGCAGCAGTAATGACATTTTTTCAATTGAACTCACAGTTTTCAGTTATTCAGATGGCATAACGATTGAAAATGGAGAAATGACCTTCGAGCAGCTAAATTCAGGTGAAGAAGTATTAATTGCTAATATCATAATATCCTATATAAACGGGACAGATAATATTTCTGACCAATTGATTGGAGTGATGGCCACATCGGATAGTTGTTCATTTACTGATACATATCAAGTTCCATTGACCTTTTTAGAATTAACTGTAAGTGATTTCAGTATAACCGATAATAATAATAACGAGCCGGAACCTGGAGAGACAATATATTTAGATTATGAGATCACCAATACGGGCGACTATGACTTAAACGGGATTAATCTGGAACTGGTAAGTAATAGTAATTTGGTTAGCGTTTCAGAAAATTCAGTTTTTATTGGAAATCTGTTACCGGAAGCAAGTTATCAATCAACAGAATCTATTATATTAGAAATAGCAGATGAATTTATTGCAGGAAATACTGAGACTTTGAGATTAAATTTCAGCAGTAGCGGGGGCTTTGAGCAGGTGATTTTGATCAGTTTTACCATAGGAGAATCAACCGTGAATGAGCCGACTGGACCTGATGCTTTTGGATATTGTATTTATGATGAAAATGACACAGGATATATGCAGGTGGAATATGACTGGATAGAAATCAATGCTACTCCTGAATTGTACCTGCCTGACAGTGGAGATGAAGGTTCATCATATCAATTGGCATTACCATTTAATTTCCGGTATTATGATCAAAATTATGATCAGATCACTATTTGTTCCAACGGCTGGATAGCACCTGGCTACACGGAAAGTGCATCGTTCATGAATTGGGCAATCCCAGGAGAGGGAGGAATTTCACCAATTATTGCAGTATTCTGGGATGATTTACGTAATGAATCTAATAGCGGAATATATGCCCAATATCTGGAAGATGATAATGTCTATGTGGTAGAATGGGATGACCTGCGTAATGACTGGGATAACAGTATTGAGACCTTTGAATTGATAATATATGATCGGGAATATTATCCAAGTTCAAATGGTAATAATTTAATGAAATTCCAGTATAAAGATTTCCATAATACAAATGTAGGGAGTTATGTAGGAACTCATGAGGCTAATCATGGACAGTATGCCACTATCGGTATAGAAGATCAGACTGGTGTGTATGGTCTGCAATACAGTTATAATAATGATTATCCTGAAACAGGAACTGAACTAAATGATAATAGTGCTTTGTTGATCGGAGGAGAACCCGTACCTTCAGAATCAGCCTGGATAATCGTTGATGATTGTCGTTATTTTAATATGCTGGGAGAGGAAACAGTCACTCCTGGAGATACAATAGCAGTGATACTTGATCTATGGAATATTGGGAATGAGATGACAGAAATGATATTTATAGCATTAACCTGTGAAAATGAGGAAAATATCGAAATAATGACTGACGAGATATTAACATCTGGAATAGAAGCCGGAGCATTATCAGAAGGGATCGCCGGGCTGAGTTTTTTTCTGAGTGAGACTTTTCCACCTCTGGAGATGCTGGAATTCAACCTGGAGATAATAAGCAGCAACATGAGATGGAATTACAGATCGATCAAAGAGGTAACTGCACCTTTACTGGATTTCAGTGAAGATGAAATTGATTTTGGTGAAGTGATGTGTAATTATGAAGCTGAATATGTGCTGGGTTTGAAGAACTCCGGTACTGCCCCGCTGGAAATAACAGAAATTTTTACTTCCTGCTCACAACTCAGTACAAATTTTGCACCCGTGATAGTTGAGCCTGGTGAATCGGTTGATCTCATTTTGACATACCTGGGAGTAGAAACAGGACCTTTCAGCGAATTTCTGACGATAATCAGTAATTCGATAACTTCGGATACGGTTAACCTGCCAGTTACTGGTCTTGTTGTCTCTGCACCGGAAATACAGGTTGATAGCAGTACTCAATATATAGATGCTGAGGAAGATGAATTAACAAATTATATTATAGAAATTAATAATATAGGAGAAGGGACGCTATCAATATCTGCCCATTTAGAGGGTTTCTATAATTCCTGGTATGGAGCTTTATTCAGTGGAGGATATTTATCGCTCTCGGAACCGGTTATTACTGGAACAGAATTTACTATAGAAGCCTGGGCAAGAATTGATGGACCCGGTTTTCATCTTGCTGAGTCAAATACTATTTATGAGCAGCGGGATGATGAACCGGAAGATTATCGGGCAATTATGGTCTTCTTTGCCAGATCAAGTTCTGGTTATACTGTTTTTACTATTCAGGGAGCCACCAGCACGGGAGTTTTACTTGTTACTCCAGCACCTCCTTTCGGGGAGTGGCATCATTATGCAGCTACAGTTGATAACGATTTCATTAATCTATATATAGACGGTCAATTGATGGTGACAGAATATAATTGTGAAACCGGAGGACATACACAGGGAGTAACTAATATTGACCTGGGGGCTCATAGATATAACAACACCCTAAAGGCATCTTTAAATGGTATGTTAGATGAAGTACGTTTCTGGGACAGAGCCATGAGTCCAGAAGAAATACTCGAATATCAATATCACAGTGTCAGCCAGAATTCGGAAGGTTTAACTGCCTATTGGACATTTAACCAGACGAATAACTGGAATGATCTGGTCAATAACGATATTATAGTAACACCTCATCTTGAGGTAAATCATACACTCTCAGAAGCACCAATTAACGATTGGAGTAATCTGGATACTAGTGCTCTGACGATCAGCGGTGGAGATAGTGATGCAATCACCTTACAAATTGATGCTTCCTGGTTGCAATTAGGGAATCAATATGAAACGAACTTGATTCTGGAGACAAATGACCCGGAAGCTGAAAATATTGTGATCCCCATTGTTGTAAGTGTTATGCCATCATCCGAGGATGAAAATGAGATTGCTTTGCAAAACACGATGAGACAAAATTATCCCAATCCTTTTAATTCTGATGCCGATGATAGATCAGCTACGATTATTGAATATGCTCTATGCGAGGATGTGCTGGATGCTGAAATCATTATCTATAATATCAAGGGACAAAAAGTGAAAGAATTTGTTATTAATCCGGAAACTGACAGACATGGTCAGATTAGCTGGGATGGATGTAATACTCAAAACAAGATCGTGGGTAGTGGAGTTTATTGCTATATCTTAAAAACGAATGGTGCTGTAAACTGCCAGAAGAAGATGCTTCTGCTACATTGATATATAAATAATTAGAGTCGATTAATTCTCTTTAGAGATTTGTATTTTTGATTATACATACGCAGGGCATTAATGAGATTGTCCTGTTTCTGGAAAATTAGAGCATATTTCTGGAAAACAGGTATTTCTGTGATTCTATAGAGAACCTTTAACTGGGCTATATGCAATCTCTGATATTGGATTGTGGCAGGATCAATATCGGGATACCACTCTGCCTGGCAGAGATTATAACGGCTCCAGTAACCCAGATCATAAACCGGCAAAATGTCTGCCACCGTCTGTATTCCTGTGTCAAAGAGTCTGCAGGCAGTTTTATCCTGGGGAAATACCCTTACATAATCATAAATACCAAACAGGGCAAATATCATCCCATTTAAGACCATTGTCGGCAATTCTGCCGTGTATTCTTCATAAAAAAGAACTTGGTTGAGCATACTGGTTACGCCTCCATCCTTCACAGGTATGCTGAATGGCTGCAATGCCAGCTTTGCCAGGTCTGCCCAATCTTCATTGCCAGTAAGCTGATAACCACGCAGGAGAATATTTATCGCTCTTGCCTGAGCGAAGGCAGATTGCCAGGGTCCGGGATTATGGTATTGTGGCAAAGCCACTTTGGTTAGCCAGCGTGCACCAAACTTATAGCTTTCTTCGGCATTGGTCTCAAACCAGCGTGGATAATTCAAGAAACGCTGTTTATCAGTCTCTTTACCGCTTTTCAGCCAGGTATGAAAAACAGCGATACCCATCTGTCCGATGGTAATAGGAAAATAGACAAAATCATCACCCTCCACATCAATATAAGTAGCATTCACAGGAATACCATTCTCATCAAAATGGCTTAATAATTTCTGATCTTTTCCAGCGGCAATCCTATCTTCTTCAAACATGAAATAATAATATCCCAGTTGCTGAGAAGTAATATTTTCGGCAATTTTGTAACGTGGTCTGGGCGTATTGAGATCGTGCAGAAATTTTTTGAACATAAAGTATTTTTTATTTAATCTCATAAGACACTTTCAAAGAATTCAACCAGTTGACTGGCCAACTGACAGCGATGGAACTGGTTAATATATTCCTGATCAATGGGGGGAATGATTTTATTTAGCCAGTTATGATAAGCCTTGTCAAGTATCTCGAGCCAGTTAGAATCAGCAGGGAAAACCTTTCCACAACCGCTCCTGGCAATAATATCAGCAGTGTCTCCCAACGGGTCACCGGCACCGATCACGGGACGTTGAACGGCAATGTATTCAAAAATCTTACCGGGAATATGTCCCTGGTAATCATCCATTTTTTCCAGAAATATCAGGTTTACCGCAGCGCCTTTCATCCTGGCAAGGGCTTCTTTATGCGGCAAATAGCCGGTTATATGGAGTAATTCTTCGGGGAAGTATTCTTTTATTTGTTCAATAATTTCCGGATTTACCTTACCAATTAAGACCAGGCTGGTATTTTTCCTCTTTCCCGGATCGGAAAGGAAATCACTTAATCCCTGAAAGAATTCAGGATAAAATCTATTTGCACTGATTCCACCCATGTGCAGTAGCGTGAAAACATTTTCCGATACCGGTTCCACGTCTGTAACTTCATCATCAAAACCGTTAGTAATTGTAAGACATGGTTTTTCATTGATTGGGAGCAAGTCCTGAAACAATCTACTGGCAGTGGTAACCGCATCACAACTATTTAGAACTTTTTTTTCAAGGAATTCATCTTTTTTAACTGCATAATTCGAGCGCAGAGACTGACGATAATAATGTATCTTCGTCCAGGGGTCTCTGAAATCAGCAATCCATTTCAGACCATATTTCTGCTTCAACTTTTGGGCGATCAGATGAGTTGTAGGAGGCGGCGAACTGGAAAAGATGAGATCAATATGTTCATTTTTTATGATCTGTGACGCAGCTTGCACAGCAGGATTTAGCCAACCAATTTTGGCATCCGGAATAAAAATATTCAGCCTGATCCAGTGAGCAAGTCGCATCTGCCAGTTCAGGTTCTTCTTTGCCAGAACAGCAACAGGAATATTGCCTTTATGCCCGGTGATTTTGCGATATAGAAAGTCTGGTTCGTAATTTGCGGTTTTGATGATTTTTGTTTCGGGTGGGATATCAGCAATCAGGCTTTGATCAAGAGCGGGATAATTTCCTTTTTTGACAGTTAGAATGATGGGCTGCCAGCCAAATTGAGGCAGATATTTCACAAACTTGAGAATTCTTTGCACACCGGGACCACCAGCAGGGGGCCAATAATAAGTGATGATCAGAACTTTACGCATTCTCGCCAGATGTTGATCCAGGTTGTTTTTCCTTATCTCCTTCACCAATTACAATGCTTTCCATGAAGTCGTCCAGTTTCACCTGAGGAGTCATCTCGATAATAGCATTCAGAATTTCCAGCATTTTAGGAAAAGCAAGGGTCAACTCCTGAACTGCCTCTCCCTCAGATTTGCGGTAGGTGATATCGAGTATGCGCTGTCTGGCTCTTATCATTTTGATGGAAATAAAGTCTTCCCAGGCAATGTAAAAGGTTTTCCGGAGCAAATAATGAAATTCCAGGCAATCCAGACGAAAAACCAGTCTATTCAACGTGAAAAGGTTACGTAACAAAGAGTTTAAGGCAAAGAAAATAATCAAAAAAGGCACTATTTTTATAAAGTTGGAAGAATCTGTGTTAATTCTGGTGAAAATTATCCAGAAAGCGTAGGTAATCGCCAGAAAAGAGAAAATTATCGTAAACCAACGAATAAACTGGTTAAACCAGTATGAGCGAGGAAATCCCTTGCGCTGATTAATATTCTGATATTCCTGTAAATTGTTCATGGGCAGCATTTATCAATATATTCTTTAAGCTCCTCAGCTACAGAAGGCGGAGCACTGAAAAAACCGAAGAAATTCATGTCAGACCCGTGTCCGTGAAAATCACTTCCGCCAGTCTTGATCAAATTATTATCTTCAGCTATCTTTTTGTATCTCGCTGTTTCTTCATCGGTGTGCCGGCTGTAAAAAACTTCCAGACCATCTATACCGAGATCAATGAGATGATGCACCATATCATCATCGCGATATATATAGGGATGAGCAAGAACTGAGACTCCCCCGGCACGTTTGACAGCTTCAATTACCTTGGCTGCTTCCGGAGCCGGTTTGGGAATATAACAGCATTTTCCTTCACCAATATAATTATCAAACACATCTTTGATATCACGGCAATAACCAGCATCTATTAAAGCCCTGGCAATATGCGGTCTGCCTACCAGATTAAGTTTGCCGGTCAAATTGATCACATCTCGGAAATCGAGCGACATTCCCTGTTTGGCTAATAATTTTACGATCTTCTTAGCCCGGCTGAATCTTCCCTTTTCAATGGTGTGCAGAAATGCTCTGAATACTCTGTTGTGAATATCAAATCCATAAGCCAGAATATGTACATCACGTCCCCAGCATAAAGAACTGATCTCCACTCCCGGGAGAACCCTGATATCATAATGAGGAGCTAATTTCATGCTTTGAACACAGCCTTCGATGGTATCGTGATCTGTTATGGAAATCAGCTCGTAGCTATACTGCTGTAATAATTCCAGCAATTCGCGAGGCGAGAACACACCATCGGAATAACTGGTATGTATATGTAAATCAAGCTTATTCACTGCCCGTGATACCCCTTTTTATCTCTAGCATTCTCTATTTCTTCATCAAATACCCATTTGTTTAATCAGCTATTAGATGTAAAGTAAAAGCTCACTTCTTTCTATTTTCCTTAGTGTATTTGCTATTTTTTTCTGCACACTATTTTATTGCCCTTGACAAACTTGTTGACATATAAATACATCAATCTCTTATTTTAAGTGTAAAAATAAAATGCAGAGTGTGTATTTTTAATGAACTACCCCGGGGCAAGCCCCGAGGTATCATAAGGAAAGTGTGTGA
>CAZAHZ010000081.1:0-12225 GCA_964485055.1 uncultured Candidatus Cloacimonadota bacterium | reverse complement strand
AGTGGTACACTTTTCAATTAAAATACTGGACACTTTTGAATAAGTATTTACAGATATACTTCTGCAATAGAGAAGGTTACAATTATCGAATCAGGATGACGGGATTACCTGAAAAAAACATGAGAAAATTATATGAGCTATTGGAGATAAAATTTAGTAGACACAGAAAAATTAGAAGAATTTCAAGTGAAGCTTGTAGTACCCAAAAAAAAATGAACTGTGATATATATCAGTAAGTTAGCAGATTTAAAATGAAAGATGGGCTAGCCCCTGATGACATCCATAAACAACCCATTCAAGCACGAGAGTTAACTGGGGTGGGTGGGAAAGAAAGTAGTAGCTCACTGCTAAACAACCCGTTCAAGCACGTGAGTTAACTGGATAGATAAAAATTATTGTGTTTCATTTCTGCTATACTCATACTTTCGCTCTAATTATTACTGTTTTTTAGATAATTAATGTGCATATTACCCTAAATTTATATTTTCGTTTAATGCTGTGCTCTTATTTACCCTTTATTTATATAAATATATCTCTTATCTACTATCCCGTAGGTATCAAGTGTAACAACAAAGCACAATCTGACATTTTATTGTTATATTGTGCTTTGTTGTTACACTCATTTACTTCTGCTAATGCAGAAAAATTATGGAAAAAGATGGAAAATAAACTTAATTTACTCAATATTAGAGCTAAGAACATGGGCAATATAATTTTTTATAAGAAGACAGACCCATGGGTTTGCCTTCTACAATCCACAGTAAATCCAGGCAGTCATGTAATCAATTTCGGGGAAATGGCAGAAAGATGAAGATAAATCATTGACAAATTAGTCTTTAGTGAAATTATGGTTATGGGTTGAGCAGGATACTCAAAAAGAGGTCATTATTAAAAAAAAGTTTATAGTCAAAAATCTGATTATATTATAGTGAGATGCCTGGAAAGAGTCAGAAAAAGAGAGAAACTCTAAAAGATGGTAGCGTTAGAGAAAAAGCTTGACATGAGGATAAAGGCACAGCTTTTGAGTGCAGAAGTGTTATGTAGTGCCGAAGTGGTGAAATTGGTAGACGCAGTGGACTCAAAATCCTCCGAGCTTACGCTTGTGCCGGTTCAAGTCCGGCCTTCGGCACCATCTGAAAAGAAATAGAACCCAAGATGGAGGGTAGCGGTACAAAGAACTTGTTATGGTCGGTTGACTATTCTTTTTTTTTATTCAAGAATCTATGAAAAATTGTACGGAGGATTAATATGAGAAAAAGCTTTTTTGTGACTGCCCTGGTGATATTATTACTGATACCATCATTATCCTTTGCAGTATCAGAAGCGGGATTGATCTATCTGTTAATGGAGCCGGGCTCCCGTTCAGGCGGAATGGGTCAGGCTTATGTAGCGCAGGTAGATGACGCTTTTGCCGGATACTGGAATACAGGAGCGATGGCATTTAACCGATCAACGCAATTTGCTTTGATGCACACTAACTGGTTAGGCGAGATCTTCGATGATATTTATTATGAATATTTTGGTTTTAATACCTACATCGAAGGAACAGGTAATATAGGTTTCAATGTAATGTTTTTAACTTACGGCGAGCAAGATGCATATAATGAGGATGCGGTATTTTTGAAGACTTTTTCATCCTGGGAAGTGGCACCCTCAATAACTTATGGCTATCAAGTAGGTAAACACCTGGGATTAGGTGGAGCCTTTAAATTTATCCATTCGGATCTGGCACCTGAAGGTACAGGAGCCACAGAAGCAGGGGTAAAGGGTCAGGGCAGTACATTTGCCTTTGATTTTGGTATGCAGGTCAATAAAGTGCCCTGGGCTTTAACTGATTTTATTTATGTATTTTTCCCTGAATTTCTGCTAATTAAAGACAAAATGCCTGAATATTCTCCTCTACCAGGTTCTAAGATGAGTCTGGGTTTGAATATCCAGAATTTTGGACCCAATATCGTATATATAAATGAGGAACAATCAGATCCGATCCCCTTGAACTGGCGAATGGGCTTATCCTGGCAGGTGTGGGAAAATGATTATTCTCGTTTAACTCTGAATGGCGACATGAACAAACTGCTGGCAAATCGAGATCATACCTGGTATAAAAGAATAGTTCTGGACTGGGCAGATCAATCCTTAAATGAAGAATGGGACGAAGTTATCTGGGGTGGCGGCGGAGAATTTGCTTACTTGAATCTACTCAGCCTTCGAATGGGATATATTTATGACCGCCTGGGAGAAATAGAAGGAATTTCCTATGGTGCAGGATTATTCTACAAACAGGATAAATTCAGAGTAGATATAGATTTTGCCATGCAGCCTGGTGGCGAACTTCAGGATTTCAATAAGACATTTTCACTTAAAGTCTCCTTTTAATTAGCCTATGAATTTGCAGAAGAGAATATATATCTTTCTTCTGTTGATGCCGATATTTCTGTCAGGCGGAAAGATCGAATTACAGAAGGGGATTGAAGCTGGTCGTAAGCATCCACCGGCACACGAATTAGAGCAATATTTCGGCAAAACAGTTAATCGCAGGCAATTGGGTGAAACCAGCCGGGCGAATGATAATCGTCTGCTTGTGATGATGATGGATTTTGTAGAGGATACTGATGCTGCAACCACGGGGAACGGTAAATTTCTTCATTCCGATGATGAATACATTCTTGACCTGGGCAAACCGCCGCATGATCAGGAATATTACTGGTGGATAATGGAGAGCGTCCGTTATTATTATCAGGCAGCGAGTCTGGGTTGCTATGATCTGGAATTTGACATATATCCCGAAGCTGCATACAGTGAAACCGATACAACTATCATTGCCTATACATTACCGCATGAAATGAGTTATTATAACCCGCCGGGAGCCGATACGGATCTGATGATAAGCAGATTTGAAGAATATTTCCATGATGTATTCACCACAGTGGATGCAGACAGCAGCGTGGATTTTTCACAGTATGCCCACTTTATGATCATCCATGCCGGTTCGGATTATCAGCATGACACCGCCGGAAATACAAGAGCGGATATTCCTTCTTTTTTCATTCATGTGGGAGAAGGTAAAGAAGTGATAGTTGATGATGGGATAGTGATAGATCATGCCTGCAATGTGCCCGAGACTATCAGTCAGGATGGACAATACGGCGTAACGACAGCAGTAACTGCCCATGAATTTGGACACTCCCTGGGATTTATAGACCTTTATAGTACTTTGACTGGATCGCCACAGGTAGGCTGGTTTGACATTATGGATTCAGGAGGAATGGGTGAACTGATAGTTGATGAGATAGATGGGGAATATATAACTATTGAAGGTGGTTTGCCAACTTTGCCAAGTGCCTGGCACCGGATACTTGCCTGGGAAGACTATTTTCGTGAAAATGGGATGCTGGTTGATATAGATGAACTTGACTGGAGTGAATCAATCAGGATCGAGCCAGCAGAAAAGCTCATCAGCGGATTTAATTCCGTATATCCGTATTTTATCAAAATTCCGCTTACTGATAAAGAATATATTTTAATCGAGAATCGGCAGGTTGACCCGGATGGAGATAGTGGACTGAGTTTCAAGGGTGCATTGGCACAATATCCTGATAGTCCTGATCCGGGTTATCGAGTATTATGGTATCCAACCTATCCGTCAACTGATCCACGAGACGATCCGAACTGGGAATATGATCTTTTTATTCCGGGCTGGCAGAAGAATGGAGATGATGGCATAATCTATAATTACGGTGGAGGTCTGGTCATCTGGTATATAGATGAGCGGATCATCTATGAAGAAGGCATTTGGGAAGATGGAGAATTCTATAGTAATTATGATCAAAACACCGTAAATGCTCTGCATTCTAAGCGTGGCATTAGAGTGATCGAAGCAGATGGCTTTGACGATATCGGGAATTATGATGACGGTTATAATATCATGGGTTCTGCTTATGATCCGTTTTACCGGTATTATCCAAGGTTAAGTGAGTCGGGTAATTTTCTGGGCTGGGATAATCAGGGAATAATTCCCGGTTATCAACCGGTTAATGAAGATGAATTTATCCATACAATCGAATTTAATGGTTCTTCTTTTCCGCGATTGGAGACTAATGCCGGTGACCCGTTTATGTTCGGACTCTGGGATATCAGCTCTTATTCTGTGGATGTAAATATCGAACGCTCAATGTCGTTTCGTTATGGCAGTCATCTATTCGATGAAATAAATGTGATAGCTGAATATGATGAGATAACCGGTCTATCCGGAGTCACGGAAATCCTGGGTTTTCCATCATTTGCTGTGGTCAGTCATAATGAAATAGAGCTGATGAACCTGATCGGAGAAGAATGGGATAATTACCTTGATGTACATATACCTTATGCTCAAATACCCAGTCAACCGCAGATCAGTAGTGATATTGACGGAGACTCGGAAAAAGAAATTCTGATCGTAGCCGATAGTATATTAACAATATTAGACGGTGTAGAATACAGACAGGAAGAGCTTTCAGCGGAATTCAGCGATGCTCCCTTATGTTTCGATCACGAAGGTCAAAATCTGGTAGTATATCCTCTGGCAGACAAACTGATAATAGCTGGAGAAGAATTGCCAATTCCAGGAGCCAGGCTCAGTTATGACGGTGAATATCTGATTGCGGCTAATAGTGATCATTTCTGGTTCATTGACCCGGAGACGAAGGAAATAGTCAGCGAATATGAACTTTCCTTTAGCGAGTCAGCTTACTATCCAATAGTTTTTCTATCACAAACGGAAGATGAGAAAATGTGTTTTCAGGTTTCAGAAGGCGGTGAAATCTGGAGAATAACTGTCGAAGAAAAACAGAAGATCTTCAATTGCTCTAATTATAGTGGATCTGCTCCAAGCCAGTTATTACTAACTCCGCTGCATGAATCCGGGAGAACCTGGGTTGTATTCGCAGCCGGAGAATATCTTTTTGCTATCACTGATAAGGGAACTCTGGCAGAAGGATTTCCTGTATATATGGAAGATCATAATATTGAACCGGAAAGCTGGCTGCAATCAATGAAACTGGATGGAGAATATCTTCTTCTACTTCAGCGGGACACGGGTAGCAGATTTGCCATTAATGAGGCAGGAGATTACCGGATAGATTATTCAGGAGTAAATTCAGGAAATATCGCTCAATCTAGTTACTGGTATGATGGAATATTTCAGGAATTGAACTGGTTTGGTGTTGAAGGCAAGGAAAACCTGTTGAAAGGAAAGCTGAAAGAGATAGCAGAAAATCCGATAATTAATTGTGGTTATCGTAATAATGAATACAATATCTTCACGGGGATAAATACCGCAGAAACTGATGTGCCGGAAGGCTTTCGAGCTTTTGCCTTTCCCAATCCCACCCAGGATAATCATGCCATAGTGCGTGTTTTTGAGGCTGGTGGTGACATCAACTTGAAGCTTTTTGATATTGCAGGTAATCTGGTTCAGGAATATAATAAAGAGCTGGAAGCCAATCCCCATCAGGATATACCACTGGAATTAAACGGTATTTCCAGCGGTGTATATTATGCCCGTATCAAGAGTAAGGGTAAAACATTGACAGTACCATTAGGAATAGAAAAGTGAGTACAAGAATTCAAGAGGGGTATATGATGAGTAAAAAAGTGATAACAGTAGTATTTATGTTACTGATAGTTGTAGCCATCTTTGGAGAAGAGATCACGAATGATATTTTCCAGGTGGAATATTCACAGAAAAATGCCAGGAAGGCTATGTTGTTCTCAGCTATCGTGCCTGGAGTTGGACAGTTTTATGCAAATCCCCGCACAATAACAGCATATATTTTTCCAATTCTGGAATTTGGGCTCTGGTATGGATATTTTTACTACCAAAGTGAAGGTGACGATATCACCAAGCAGTATAAAGATTATGCTGATCAGCATTATAGCCGAGAACAACAGGAAACAATCCAGCAAGATTTGATAGATGATCCTTTGTCCAATGATAGTTTTTATAATGGTCATTTTCGGCTTGATCATGAAAATACTCAGCATTTTTATGAAGATATTGGAAAATATGATAAATATATCTTTGGTTGGGAAGATTGGTATGCTATTTATGGATGGGATATTGATGATTGGGGACATTTGTATGAGACTGGTCAGCCCGACTGGGAGTTTAGTGAAGAGGGAATATTGGAAAAAGTTAATGTAGGAAATTATGAATCTGATTATTATATTGGCAACGAAGCACTTTATGATGCCGCACGTGGGATTTATAGCGATATGAGGCAGACCTATATAGATATGCGTCAAGAAGCAGAAGATAATTATGACAAGAAACGTTACTGCGCTTTCGGATTATTATTCAATCACCTGCTGGCGACCATAGATGCAGCCCGTGTAACACACAAATACAATATCGAGCACATTTCCCAGAACCCGTTCGATCTCAAATTCTCACCCAAATTTGCCAATGGTGAAGCCAATCCTTCTTTAATGGTAACCTACAAATTTTAAAAGGAAATTTATGAAAAGATATATCATTCTTCTGCTGCTGATCATATTGACGACAACATCGCTATCAGCAGGAGAAAATAAATCTGCTGCTAAGGCTATGCTGTTTTCGGCAATAATTCCAGGCAGTGGACAGGCATACCTGGGTTCTTATACTAAATCGGGAATATTTCTTTCGACAGAAATACTCTTATTGGGAACCACTCTTCGCCTTAATCAGGAAGTTGACTGGGCTACGGATACATATCAAATTTATGCCTGGAACAATGCCGGTGTACCACTAAATAATGATAAGGACACCTATCAGAATATTCAGGATTATATTTCAAGTGATGCCTATAACGCCGAAATGTCTCATGCTGCCTGGCGTTATTATGTGCTGGGCTATAATGATCTGGATGCCTATTATGAATATGTCGCGGAAAACCGGATTCCAGACGAAGATGCCTGGGACTGGGGAAACACGGAAGCCTGGAATAATTATAAATCATACCGTCAGGATAAACAGAATCTGGAGATGTACAGCAATCTGGCAGTAGCTGCAGTGGTGCTTAATCATCTGGTCGGTATTATTGATACGGCTTTAACTGCCAAAAATGCGAAGAATGACCATAAACTGCATGGCAGCATTTATATTGACCCTGATATCGCTAAAAAAGGGCTAAGGCTGGGATATGCGTATAAATTCTAAAAACCTGCTATTAGCATTACTGCTGTTACTCGTCATAACTATTCAGGCTGATGACACTATCAAGCCTGGCATAAATTTTCTGAAGTCAGCAATCGTTCCTGGCTGGGGTCAGCTTTCAGTAAATAAAAATTATGGTTATGCTTATCTATTTGCCGAAGCTTCATTCTGGTCAATGCACTTCTATTGTATTCAGGAATCAGATAATAATGCTGATGCCTCCTTTAAATATGCCATAAAATACGGTAACGTTGACCCAAACTATGATTATTCATATCAATTCTTTGAAGATATGCGTAATTATAATAGTTCGGGATATGAAGAAGGCGGATATAATGCTCATGTTGTTGAAGACGCCGAGGATGAATATCCTGATGACCCTGCTATGCAGCAACAATATATAGCTGATAATATTTATGATGAGGAAGAGTACTGGTGCTGGAATTCGGCTGATAATCAGAGTAAATACAGCAGCTACCGCAGAAATATTGATGAATATGCTGATTACCTGAAACTGGTTGCCGGTGTGATTGCAGCTAATCACATTATCAGCGCTATTGACGCCCTCAGGTTGTCCAATCATCTCAAAAAAGTACAATTTGGTGTTGATTTTAATGCTGATCATACGCCTCTTCTCACCTGTTCCATAAAATTTAAATAAATCCGGGAAATTATATATCTAATGATCACTATTGACAGCAATATTCTTACTTTAAGTGAAGCAACCCGGCAGAAAATTTTAATATGCAGAGATTATGTGGAAGACGTTATTGAATTCCCCACTCAACCTGCCTTTTTGAAATAATATGAGAAAATTAATTTTAGCTATTTTTATAATTTTCCTACTCACCACTTGCGTCTATTATAACACTTTCTTTAATGCCGAAGAATATTTTAAATCGGCTCAGGAAGAAAAGATACAGGCAGGTGACAAACCCTCTCGCAATGCCGATCAGAATTATAATAAAGCAATGAAAAAATGTGGAATAATTCTAACAGATTACCCAAAAAGTAAATGGGCGGACGATGCTCTTTTTATGCTGTCACAGTGTCTTTTCTATAAACAGAAATATGTCCAGGCAAAGGAAAAATTTGCTGAAGTTATCCTCTATTATCCAACCACGGAATTTGCTCAACGCTCACATATCTATATTGCCAGATGTGAACGTGAACTGAATAAAGAAACAGCTTATAAAAAACTTCGTGATTATATTGTCACCGGCACTTCTAAAAAGTATCTGGTTGAAGCTATGAATCTTTTAGCCGAGTATTATCTGGAAGATGAAAATTTCGCTCAGGCTGAATATTATTACCAGAAGATAATTGATAATTATCCCAAAGCGGATATTTATGAAGACGCTTTCTTCTCACTGGGAATATTATATCATAAAAATAAGAATTATGAGCTGTCTAACAAGATTTTCAATGATTTCCTTAAAATCAAAACTGAAAAGAAAAAGAAACTCGATGCCAGATACTATATAATTTATAATCACTTGCTGGCTGGCGATTATCAAACCGCACTGGATAAAATCTCTAATCTGATGAGACAAGAATACCGCGATACCGAATTGACGGCTCTTCTAATCCTTAAAGCACGTGCTCTGGCAAAAGCCGGTGATACCGAGCAGGCAGATATTATCTTTGACCAGGTTATTAAAGAAAATGATAAAACTGCCTTAGCTGCAGAAAGCTCCTACTGGCGGGCTGAAATGCAGTTCAGAATTCTCAATAATTATGAACTTGCTATCGAATATTTTAATAATGTCCGCACCCAGTTTGCCAATTCTCCTTATGTGGAAGAAGCTGTCAGTCATAGTGCCGTTGCCAGTCAAATCGTCCAGTATAACAGCAGTAGAGCTGATATTGAGCTGCGTCAACTTATCTCGGAACAAATGAAACTCGCTGAGTATTACCTGGAAGTTTTGATTCTGCCGGATTCTGCTATGGCTGTTTATGACCACATCATCAGTTACCGTGATACTATTTTTGCAAAACTGGACTCGCTGCAATTAGAATTTTCTTTTCTGGAAGCTCAAATTCCTCAGGACACTATTTCAGTTATTATTGATTCCCTGATAATAACTGACGATTCGCTTTTCACTGAAGAAGATTCTCTGCTGATCGTTCTCCAGGACAGCACAGTTATTGAAAAAAAACCTGAAATTATTCTGCCCACCAGGCAGGATACTATCCGGGAAAATATCAGTAAATTTCAGTCTGAAATTGAACTTTATGACATTGAGTTTATCCCCTATGTTAAATTCGTCCAGCTTTGGCTTCTGAAAAATATCTATCAGGATAGTGTCAGAGCTGAGAAGTTCTATAATGATTTCATTCTGGAATATCCCGATAATAAGTATTCAAATGCTGCTAAAATGATGATGATGGGTGAAGATGTTGAATTTATCACGTATAAGGATAAAAAGCAGAGAGAAGATTTAGAATATGCCCTATCTATTATTGAATTCAAGCCTGATTCTGCCCGTGTGATCCTTGAAAATATCGCCTCGGACTCTACGGCTCTATTCTATAAAAACGCTGTTTATTCCCTGGGTTACATGTATTACTACGTTCAGAGTGATACTTCTTCTGCCCGTCCATATTTCGAGGAAGTTATTAGCTGGAAGGAAGTAAATGACTGGTCAAAAAGCGTTAATCTGCTTTATTCTGATGGTAAATTCCAGCAACTGGATAGATTGCCCTATCTGGTGGAGAGAGAAGAAAAACTTAGAGAGGAAGCTGAAAAACTGGAGGAAGAAACTTTGCAGGATAGCACCGATAATGAAATGATCATTGAACTTGAAGACCTGGACAATCCTGTACCTGGCGAACATGCCGCCCCTGCTGATGAGCGTACCCCCTATCCTAAAACTCCATGAGTTCCGTTCGCGGTATCTTCACCCGTCAGCATCCTGTTTTTAAGTGGATATTCTGTTTTATAATATCTGTCTTTATTATTTTCTTTTCTCCCGTCAAACTTGTACTGCTTTTTCTTGTTGTAACTTTATATTTTTTATTTAATCCTGAAATTTTTATATACTGGCTGAATGCCATACTTCGCCTGCTGCCGTTATTTATTGCCATCCTGATCTTTTCACTGCTTAGCAGGAACAGTATTTATCAAGATCTTATCTTGATTGCCAGAATTATTTCCTTGCTGTTCATCTCTGTTTATCTGATCAAAACATCTTCTATTCCGGAATTATTCTCGTTTCTACCTGAAAAATGCTCTGATATAAGGCAATTTCTGACAGCGACGCTGCTTTTTATTCCCCTTTTTATCAGCAGTTTTACTCAAGCAAGGAAACCCGGTAGAACAATGACTGAAATCTTCAATGAAACCCTCTCCGTTACACATGATCAAATTGACAATATTCGCAGTCAGATAAATTCTCGAACTGATATAATGCAGATAAAATATAGCTGGAAGGCTGATTTAACCGGTTTCGCCGTTCTCGTTATAGCCGGATTTATCTGTCTTTGCTTATAGGATTTATTATGCCAAGATTCCTTATTCAGCTCAGTTATGATGGCACTGATTTTCACGGCTGGCAAAACCAGCCTGATGCCAGAACCGTACAGGATACTCTGGAAAATATCCTCAGTGAGATTCAATGTAACAAGGTTGCTGTGACCGGCTCCGGCAGAACTGATGCCGGTGTTCATGCTCTTCGTCAATATGCCCATTTTGATCTTGATACAAGGATGTCTCCTGCCCAGATTATTGCTGCCCTTAATAGTAAGATTCCCTCGGATATCAGGGTCCTCAACTGCTGGCAGGTACCGGATAATTTCAGTGCCAGGTATGATGCCAGATCGCGTATTTATCATTATCACCTTGCCCTCGACTATTCTCCGTTCTCCAGGAGATATTCCGCATATCTGCCCCGCTTTAAGTATTCCGAAGCTTCGATGTTAGGATATCTGCGGTTTTTTTACGGTGAACATGATTTCTCCGCTTTTGCCAGGCATAATCCTGACCTGGAAAATTATATCTGCACGATTCAAGGTTTTGAACTGCGAAAAACACAGGATGAACTGGTATTTATCATCAGGGCTAACCGCTTTCTGCATAATATGGTTCGCAGAATTGTGGGTACCTGCCTCAGAATTTCCCATACTAATACGGAGCCGGAGGTAATCACAGAATTGATTGCTGCCCGTGATCCCAAAAATAATCTGATCTATACTGCACCTCCTCAGGGCTTGTTCCTTGCCGATGTGCTGTATCCCTTCTTTAACTGATAAATTATTTAACCCTCTGTTTGACAGGATTTCTGGCTTCAATATCTTAGGTTTCAATTCTGGAGGTTGAAATGAAATATTATATTTTAATTATTGTGCTTATTTTTTCGGTGATGCTGATTGCTGATAAACCCGCAGCTAAAGTTACTGAACCGGATTCTACTGAAATTGCCGAAGACTCCGCCGTTTTGCAGGCCCATCGCTTTTTCGCTGCTGATTTCTTTAATAAATGCTGGGACCTGATTGATAAAAAAAACCGTACCCCAGACGAAGATCTGCAGATGATACACCTTGCTCATGCTTCCCGTGCTCACTGGGAAGCTGTGGGCAATCCTGTCAATCATGCCGTAGGTGAATGGCAGATCAGCCGCGTTTACGCTATTCTTAACCGTCCTCAGGAAGCTCTTTATTATGCTCAAGCCTGCCTGAATATCTGCCAGAAAAATAATATTACAGGCTTCAACCTCGGCTTTGCCTACGAAGCCCTTGCCCGCACTGAATTTCTGCTCGGGAATGTAGCTAAAGCAGATGAATATATTGCCCTCGGGAAAAAAGCTGCTGTCGAGGTTGAAATAGTTGAAGACCGCGAATACCTCCTCGGAGACCTGAACTCCATTAAAAAATAAAATCAGAATTCAGATCTCAGGGAAGGAGAGGGAGCTATTTTATTGGGATTTTGTTGCTGGCTGTATTTCCTGAGTGGGAGTGACCTGTCTGCGTGTGATGTAGGGCAGATCGTCAATCAAGCCGGCAACATAGCGGAGGATGAGGGCGGCATCGTAGGCATCAATAGAGGTATTGAGATC
>CAZAHZ010000080.1:0-12355 GCA_964485055.1 uncultured Candidatus Cloacimonadota bacterium | reverse complement strand
TGAAAAGATTAATGATATTGCGAGGACACATCTATATTCCAAAATAGCGACAGCACCGTGGGTGACTGCTCCGGGACAGCATGAAGAAGGGGCATTGCGCTGGTGCTTTTATGATTGCAACGTGCTGGCAGATGCCGTGCTGCCCATCTGGACTGCTCTGCCCGTGGGGATCACGGTCAATTATCCTAATGAGATCAATGCCGGTGCTGCTTCCATTACGATATATGTGGAATTGATGAATAATAATGAGCCGGCAGCCGGATTCCGTACAGCATTACTATATGATAATGAAATTATGGGAATCGTGATAACTGACTCGCTAGGGGTCAGCGATCTGGAAATAGACAGTTTATTGATACCAGGCTCGAACCTGACACTCGCGGTGAGTGGATATAACTGTCTGCCTCAGCAGTATTTTCTCAGTGTTTCCACCAGTAATAATGCCGAAGATGATGTACCGGATAACAGCACTCATCTGAGAAATTATCCCAATCCTTTCAATCTGGAAACAGAGATAACTTTTTATCTGGAACAACCGGAAAAAGTGGTGCTTTCTATTTATTCCATCAAGGGACAGCATATAATCACACTCGTGAACCGGGAACTGGATATGGGAGTGCAAACGATCAAATGGAATGGCAAAGACACAACAGGTAAACTGGTAAATAGCGGGATATATTTTGCCCGATTACGCCTGGGAGAGAGCACGGAAGAAATCAAGATGCTGCTGCTGAAATAATGACATCTGACCATTGGATGTGTTTACTACAGAAAATTGTAATATTTATTTGACAAATAAAAAACTTTTTTTATATTAACAAGTAGGAAGAGCGTAAAGGCAAGAAATAATAAATAGGGGGATTTTATTATGAAAAGAGCACTGATCATTATTTTGTTTGCGTTTCTGATTTTTAACCTGTTATTGGCTTATCCCGTCAAACCTGGGGAATTTGATAACATACTATCGCACCGGAATGGAAATGGAAATTTAAGATCGGATAGAATTGTACCGGATTGGGAATGGCAGGTGCCTCCCCAGGCTCTGGTCGAGAATTATGCGGATTATTTTCAAAGTCTTAACGAAACTCCGGTGGCAGTTCAGCCGGGAGAAGATGGTGGAGTTTATATTGTCTATCGGGTAAAAGATAGTCAGAATGTCAGCGAGATATATTACAGCTACATAGATAATACCGGAGAAGTGCTGCTGACAGAAAGTCTGGGCTATACCGGATATTATCCCGATGCACATGTGGATACGGAAATTGGAGATGTATTTGCCTGCTGGCATGGACCTTTGGATAATACAACTGGAAATTATTTGCTGTATGATCTTTATCATCAGAACGGAGAACCCGGGAACTGGAAGGATGACGAGATATTGGTGATAGATGCCGATATCTGGCAGAATTTCTTTCCGGATGAAGAAAATAGTTTACTCTTTCCGCAGGTAAAGACGGGACCTTCTCCTGAACCTGAGATGCGGAGAGTGTATCTGGTTGCCAATAATCAAAATCCATCAACGGGTACAGTGGATTTACCTTCGGAGAATGTGCTGTTATGTTATGCAGATTTTGATGAAGATGACCTGAGTGCTCAGAGTGATCTGGAATGGAATTATACCACGATCCCGCAGTTAGACGGATTTCATAATGAAGATCCTTACTGGGCACGCCCGATAAAATCATGGACAGTAATAGATAATCAGGTGATCTTTATGGGATACCTGGAGCGGGGAGACGATTGTGATCAGATGTTCTGCCTGGTGAATAATAATTACGGTGAAGGCGAGTGGCAGGATTATTCTCAGGATTGGGATTATGAGGAAGAGAACCCGGTCTATTATCTACCTGGTTCACCTGAACCGCATTATCTTTTTGGTGATAATGAAGTAAGACAGATCATAATTCATTCCTCTCATTTTAATCTTGTGCCTACTCATGACAATGAAAGAGTAACCTGGACAGGTGCAATGGGTATCGTATTAGGGATTAATGAAAATTATTACTATGATCCATTAGCGTTCATGATCTATCCCAAGACATTCAGTTTTGATCTGGTAACGGAGGAATTCAAATTAACTGATGTCTATCCTCCGGGAGCCAATCCTAATGATGATATACCGATGAAGCCCTGGGATCTGGATGAAGATGGCGAGATTGATGAATTTGACGAGAATGGCTATCCGCTTTGGGCAGAAGACTGGCCCATCTTTTACTGGAATCCTGACGGTGCTTTTCACAATAATCAATATTATCTGACGACTAATGAGGAATCAGGCTTGATGGCATATATCTGGGTGGATGGAAAGAATGCAGCAGGAGCGGAAGCAGAAATAGCCGGTTATGAGGGCTGGGAAGATACACCGGAACTGGCGATCTGCTATTCCGATAATAGTGGTGAAAGCTGGTATGAACCGATCTTTATGAATGCCAATCCCGAAAGTGAGAATTATTGTCCCGAACTGGAAGGGATGATTCCCTGTTTTGCTTATCCGGGTGACAGAATAGAAATGATTGGTGATAATGCAATAATCCATCTTTTCTTCCTCGATGATAATTCTTATGGATCATATCATGGTGGCAATGATGGTGAGAACATTGGCTCGACCTGTGAGTATGCAGCTATCAGGATACCTCCGGTTTTGTCTGATAATGTAAACGAAATTATTCCGGAATTGATAATCACTCAGAATTACCCAAACCCTTTTAATCCTTCTACGACTATTGAATTTGAAATACAGGAAGCGGGTAAAGTGAAAATTGATATTTTCAATACAAAAGGTCAGAAAGTAGCAGATCTGGTTGATAAAGAATATATTGCCGGAAAACATCAAGTCAACTGGCAAGCTGGATATCTGCCTTCCGGAGTGTATTATTACAGGATTGAAAGTGAGAGTAGTGCTGTTAGCAGGAAGGTTTTATTGCTGAAATAACTTGAGTTTCGCAGCCAAGAACAAGAGTTTTGGGCGACTAAACAACAAGTGAGATAAAAACTGAGAACAAGACTTTGTAATTATTATATCGCACAAAAGTCTTGCCCTGAGTACAGTTCAAAACTCTTGTTCTCAACTGATAAAAAATATACAATGAGATTATTCTTCTCTTCCTTTAGCGTATTTTCGCGGTTTTAGCGGTTGGAATATATTCTTTTTTAGAATAATTCAGCAAAAGTGAGAGGTTTAGCATCGCCCAGCCAGGAGTATTTGACTTTGCCTACATAGATGGTGTGGTCACCGGATTGCACCTGGGTGATCACTTCGCATTCAAAATTGGCAGCAGCATCTTTGAGGATAGGTAGTCCTGCATAGCGTCCCTTGAACCATTGACCTTCAATCTGCTGCATTTTATCAATCTCAGAGCCGGATTGCGTGCCAGCGAGACGGACAAACTCAGCCTGATTGGGAGACGGGAAGCAAAGATTGAAGACACGGTTTTCCTGCAGGCACTGATAGGAATAGCGGGTGTGTCCGATTGAGATGGCAAACATGGGAGGTTCGATAGAAGTTCTCATAAACCATTCCAGGGTGATGGCATTATATTTATCTGGGGCGGACTGAACAAAAGCCAGCACGACTTTCTGAGGATTTTTGACATTCCTGACAGCTTCGTTAAAATCAACTCTCTGCATTAGTGCTCCTTCTATCAATCAATTTGATTGACAATATTTATCTTAATCCCTTTTTGTAATAAACTGGATTAAAAAGCAAGAGGTTTTAATGTCATATTTAGTATTAGCGAGGAAATACAGACCTCAGACCTTTGAGGAAGTGTATGCTCAGGATCAGATCACCCATATATTAAAAAACAGTATTGAGATGCAGCGGGTAGCACATGCCTATCTATTTTGCGGACCGCGGGGAGTAGGCAAGACCTCAATGGCGAGGATATTTGCGAAAAGTATGAACTGCATGGAAGAAGATATAGCTGATAGACCGTGTAATAAATGTGATAACTGCCAGGAGATCACAGAGGGAATTTCACAGGACGTGATCGAGATAGACGGGGCATCCAATACGGGTGTGGAAGATATACGCGATCTCCAGAAAGAGTTGCTGTATTCCACCAGCAAATCACGCAAAAAAATCTACATTATAGATGAAGTGCACATGCTTTCCAAAAATGCCTTCAATGCCCTGCTGAAGACCCTGGAAGAGCCACCGGACAACGTTATCTTTATCTTTGCCACCACGGAGCCACATAAGGTGCTGCCAACCATAATTTCTCGCTGTCAGCGTTTTGATTTCAAACGAATTCCCATCCAGAAGATCGTTGCCAGTTTAAAGGATATTTGCCTGAAAGAAGAAATCTCAATCAATGAAGAATCGCTTTTTTATATAGCCAAGCTGGCTGATGGCAGTTTGCGTGATTCCCAATCACTGCTTGACCAGGTGCTGGCTTATGGCAGGGAAAATCTCACATTGGATGATATTCTGGAGATTTTTGGTTCGGTGGCACTGGAAATCTATCAAGATATAATGACAGCAATTCATCAGCAAGAGACGTCTGAAGTGATTAGACTTCTTCATCTAGTACTGGAAAAAGGCACTGACCTGCAGGAATTTTTAGGCGGGATGCTGGAATATATCCGTCATCTGATCTTGATCAAGATCGGAGTTATTCCTCAGGAAGTAGCACCTGGTGAACTGGAGCAGATGAAGGTTACTGCGGAACTCTTCTCAGAAAATGAATTGATTTATCTTATCAGTCTGCTGATCCGCACTAAGGTGGATATCAAAAGCAGCAATAATCCCGTATTATTAACTGAGATGGCATTTATAAAACTGGCACATATTGCTGAGATGCAATCGCTGGAAGATATACTGAGCAAGATCAATCTGAAGCAGACGACGGTGGCAGGTCCACGCAGTCAGGTGGAACAGAAGCAGTATAAATCGCTTTCCCCATTGGAAGCAGCAAAATTGAATCAGAAAAAGCAGGAAGAGAAATTGCATAATCAAATGCAAAATGAGAAACGGAAGCAGCAGGAACAAAGCGAGAAAGCCAAAGAACTATTCAATGACCTTGATTTGGAGAAACTGCAGAAATATCTGCCTCACTTTGCTGAATCCATTCAGCGAGATAAAGCTCTAATTGGGCAGGAACTGGAGCATGCGGAAATAATTGAACTGAAGAATAATGTCCTGAAAATGATCATCCGCAAAAATCTTACTCATTCGCTGATGACAAAAAATAAAGAATGGCTGGAAACTAAATTTAAAGATTATTTCGGGCATCCAATTCGATTGGATTTTATCCTTGATGCTCCTGAACGCGTTAAAACTATGACTAATCCCGGCATTTGGGATATAGAGAAAAAAAGCCCCGAACTGGCTAAGCATCTTAAAAAAATTGATCCTAATATGCAGATCACTACTTTGATAAAAAATGATTATTGATCTTATATTGGCAGGCTATATATTAACCGGTATTTATGGTTTAATCTTATTTCTTTTTATTATTGGAATTCTAACTTTATCTCGAAAACGGGATGCGGAAATAAAACCTGTTTCCGTGATCATTGCAGCCAGAAATGAGGAGATGAGACTACCGGAATTGATAGCAGCACTGGCGGCTCAGGATTATCCCGCAGAAAAATATGAAGTGATAATCATTGACGACCGGTCAAGTGACCGGACAGTTCAGATATTGAAAGATAATGCTGACGAATATAGCTGGCTATGCTATGCGAGCTTAACGGAAGAAAATCCTGCTCTGGTGGGTAAAAAAGGGGCTTTGGCATCAGGAATTCAAATGGCTGAACATGAAATACTGGCTTTTACGGATGCAGACTGTCTGCCAGGACGCAAATGGCTGAGTGAGATCAATAGTCTGATGACCCCTGAAACTGACTTCCTGTGTGGATATTCTCCGCTGGGGGGCAATTCTTTTATCAGTCGGCTCAAGAACCTGGAACGCAGCTCCATTTTTGCCGTAATTGCCGGCAGTTTCGGTATTGGCTGGGACCTCACATCCGTTGCCCGAAACCAGGTGTACCGTAAAAGCAGGTTTGAGCTTATTAAGGGCTTTTCCGGCATAGGCGAACAACGTTCGGGTGATGATGATCTTTTATTACAGAAAATGTCTCCTGTCATCCGAAAACGTAATTTTATCTTTGATCCCGAAGCTGGGGTGCTCAGTTATGATAAGCAGAAAATTCGAGATCATATTGATCTGGAAACACGCCGGGCTTCCAAATGGAAATTGTATCCTTTCCCCATAAAAATCCTGACGCTCTTCATCTTGGTCTATTACTTGCTGCTGACAGCAATCCTGGTTACTGCAATCAGTGGAATATATCCCTGGATCACCTTTATAAAGCTGGCTCTGATCAAAGCCGGCAGCGAATTTCTTCTCCTGTTTCTCTTCTTATTTCGCGTAAAGCAATTAAGGCAATTGCTGATGTTTCCCCTGGCAGAAATATTTTATATACCTTATTTTATCTATTTTGGACTAAAAGGCACATTCGGGACATATAAATGGAAAAAATAAAGCAGCAGTACAGCGTTTATCTGAAAAGGTTCGCTGAACAAAAAGCGCAGATACGAAAACTCTGGAATATTGAAGAAGAAGAGGCAACTCTGCTTTTTCTGCTGGTGCTGATCAAACAGGCAAAGTATATTGTGGAAATCGGCACTTCCAATGGATATTCCGCTTTCTGGCTTTCGGCAGCAGCAGAGAGAACGGGAGGTATCGTGCACACGATCGAGGTAGATAAAAACCGCTATGACCTGGCAAGGGAAAACCTGAAAGATCAGAAAAACATTAAGCAGTATTTGGCAAAAGCAGAAGACATACTTTCTGATTTTTCGCCAGGGATTGATTTTCTCTTTATTGATGCCGGGAAACCGGGATATATAGATTATCTTAAACTTTTGGAAAATAAATTAGCTCCCCAGGCTCTTGTGATTGCCGATAACATCTGTTCTCATCCCGATACTACCGCTGCTTATCGTCACTACTTAGAAAATTCCACCTCCTGGGTCAGTCAGGTTCTCAATCTTCAATCAGGTCTGCAAATTGCATTTTACAAAGGAAAATAGAGATGAAAATGAAGCCACTGGTCATTGGTATTGCCGGAGGATCAGCCTCCGGGAAAACGTCTATTGCCAATCGTATCGCCAAAGCTGTCATGGGCAATATCGTCATAATCAAGCAGGATAATTATTATTATTCACATCCTGAAATGAGTCAGGAAGAACGCAGTCTGCTCAACTTTGATCATCCTCATGCCTTTGATACTGAATTATTGATCGAGCATCTGAAAAAGCTCAAAGCCAATCAAACTATTGATATCCCGGTATTTGATTATATCACTCATTTACGCTCAGACCAGACTCTCAGGATCGAACCCACCAGAGTGATCATTCTGGAAGGCATCCTGATCTTTGAAAACAGGGAATTACGCGAATTGCAGGACATCAAGATTTTCGTTGATACAGATGCTGACCTTCGCATTCTGCGACGCATGGAGCGTGATATCAATGAACGTGCCAGAAGCATTTCCAGTATTATTAATCAATACCGTGATACAGTCCGACCCATGCACCTTGAATTCGTTGAACCCAGTAAAAGATTTGCCGATATAATCATTCCAATAGGTGGACATAATACTGTCGCCATTGATATGATCATCAGGTCTATAAAACAAAAACTTTCCAACAGGGAGGAAGATTAATGGAATATTTGATAATTTTTTTATTACTTCTGACCAGTACACTAATTCTGGCAGATGATCTCACTATTTATCAGACGAATGGACAGAAATTTGCCCTGGTTCATTCCAGTCAACCCGTCAAACTGATTAAAGGTGAAAATACTATCGAACTTATCAACCTGGCAAAATACGTGAAATTCAATTCGCTACTGCTTTTAAAAGATAATCCCAATATACAGGTGATATCACAGGATTTCCAGGCTGATTACGGGAGCGTTGCCAATATTCTGGAATATGCTCTTGAAAAGCAGGTTAAAGTAATAATTGCTGACAGTGAGCCGATCAAAGGAATACTCCGATTATATGACGGGCTATATCTGGGAATTAGCGATCAGGCAACAGCTCAATTCCATCTGATCAAAGAACAAGAAATAGTGGATATTCAGCTTACCGGTATTCCTAATGATCCGAAAGTCTTTAATCCGAGCATTTCCTGGAAATTATTCTCAACTAAAACTCAGGATATTGATCTCAAGTTTTCTTATATTACCGAAAATATTTCCTGGAAAGCAATCTATCAGGCTGTCTGGGATGATGTCAAAAATGAACTTTACTTCGATAGCCAGGTGGAACTCACAAATAATTGCGGAAAAGAATTCCTCAATAGCAAGATTAAATTGCTGGCTGGAGATGTACAAAACATCGAACCAATAAATAACCAAAGATTCTACAATGATATGATTTCTGAAAATGAACAGTCTAAGGGCGGTATGGCGGTTTCACAAGCTCCGATTTCTGCTTTTCATCTTTACACCCTTGCTCAATCGGTTGATCTTGCCTCTAACAGCCGTAAGCAATTTCAATTATATCCTTCTGCAACTATCAAAGCGGATGAATATTTCTTCTTTAACAGCAACGGCTATCAAACCAAACTGCAAAAGACCATTGCTTTTATAAATTCAACCGATAACGGCATGGGGAAGCCATTACCGCAAGGCATCGTGAAGATGTACACTCAGGACAAGCAGGATGGTCAAAATCAGTTTATTGGTGACAGCAATCTGGAAAACACTCCCGTTGGGAAAAAGGTAGTCATAGTTCTGGGCGATGCTTTTGATCTCAATGCGGAAACCAAAACCATTAATATCAGGTACACAGAGGATAATCGAAGAGTGATAAGCAGTGATTACCAGATCACAATCGAAAATCACAGCAGCGAAGATGCTCCCGTTCTTGTGCGTCACAAGCTGGATAATCAATTACCTGAAATTTATGCTGCTGAATTTGAATATGAGAAGATTGATGTTAACACTATGGAAATTCACCTGATAGTTCCTGCTGATTCCAAATCTATATTATCCTGGAGTCAGAAACGATAATCACAGAAAAATAATATCCGGTTAAACTATAAAATTATCCTGTCTTTCAAATAAGGACGCAAAACATCCGGCACAGTAATTGTGCCATCTTCATTCTGCCAGGTTTCGATCAAGGCGATAAAGCTTCTGGGCGTAGCCAGACCAGACCCATTCAGTGTATGCAGATGCCTAACCTTGCCATCACTGTCACGGAAACGGATATCTGCCCGTCTTGCCTGAAAATCAAGGAAATTGGAGACAGAAGATACTTCCAGATATTTTCCTGTACCCGGAGCCCAGACTTCCAGGTCATAAGTTTTCGCTGATGCAAAGCTGAGATCACCCGTAGCCAGTGTTACCACGCGGTAATGAAGTCCCAGTGCCTGCAGAATATCTTCAGCATCATTCACCATTTCTTCCAGTGCCTGAAATGATTCATCGGGATGTACAAAGCGTACCATTTCCACTTTATTGAACTGGTGAACCCGCTGTAACCCTCTGGTATCTTTTCCATAAGAACCCGCCTCACGACGAAAGCAGGGACTATAGGAAACAAATTTTTGCGGTAGATCAGAATATCCCAGGATCTCGGCAGCATAAAAATTTGTGACTGATACTTCCGAGGTCGGAATCAAAAACATATCGTCATCATTAATATGATACATATCATCTTCCAGCTTCGGTAATTGTCCCGTACCGGTCATAGTCTGACGGTTTACGATATATGGTGCAGATAATTCCGTGTAGCCATGTTTATTAATATGATAATCCAGAAAGAAATTGATCAGTGCTCTTTCCAGTGCTGCACCCCTGCCTGTGTAAACTATAAAACCGCTACCTGACATCTTGGCTGCCCGTTTTAGATCAAAAAGCTCATTTCTCTCTGCCAGCTCTACCTGATCCAAAGGTTCAAAATCGAAAGACTGCTTTTCTCCCCAGTCACGCACGATCAGGTTATTTTCTTCGCCTCCCACTGGTACACCTACAGCGGGGATATTCGGAACTTCAAGCAAAAGATTATCAAGAATACAGCTTGTTTCCGTCAAAGCTATGAGCATATTCTTCAATTCAAAAGCTGTTGATTTCATTTTTTCCATTATTTCCGTGGTATCCTGCCCCGCTTTTTTCATAACAGGAATTTCGCTGCTGATCTTTTTCTGTTCTGACCGGAGATTGTCATAATCAAATTGAAGTTTCCGCTTTTTTTCATCCATCTCCAGGATAAGGTCTATATCTGTTTTCTCTTTCTTATTTTTAACTGTTTCTTTCAGCAGTTCAGGATTATTGCGTATTAATTTTAAATCAATCATCGATTTATATTCCTTATATTATTTTTCTCTGGCAATATCCAGCATTTTTATATAGCTTACCACATCCAGTGAAGCTCCTCCAATCAGTCCACCATCAATATCCGGCTGTGCCAATAGCTCCGCTAGGTTATCCGGCTTGATGCTGCCACCATAGAGAATCGGCAGGGCTGCTGCAGTCTGCTTATCATAATGTTCTGCTATCCAGTCACGGATCATTTTATGTACTTCCTGTGCCTGTTCCGGCGTGGCTGTCCTGCCTGTCCCGATTGCCCAGACTGGTTCATAAGCGATCAATATGTCGTCATCAAATTCGATATCTTTCAGACTTACGGCTAATTGATTTCTGATTATATCAAAGGCTATTCCGCCTTCTCGTTCTGACAGCGATTCGCCAACGCATAACACCGGCTTGATGAAATATTCCTGAAGTTTGCGGATTTTCTGATTTACCAAAGCATCTGATTCTTGAAAATATTGTCGTCTCTCAGAGTGCCCCACCAGGCAATATTCCACATTCATGGAGGAAAGCATGTCTGCTGAAATCTCTCCCGTATAAGCTCCGTTATCATGTTCTGAAACATTTTGGGCTCCTATACTAAGGCAGGTCTCATCTGCTGTATCAGTTGCCAGTTCAAGATACGTAAAAGGCGGACAGATTATCGCTTCCACCGAACCAAGGCCTGTTTCCGGCAGATACTCTCCAAGTTGAAATAAGAAATCATCAGCATCCTCAAAGCTCTTATTCATCTTCCAGTTACCTGCTATATAAATCTTCCTCATCCTTCACTCCTTCTCTTTTATAGTAAATTTATCGAAAGTGCTTTTGCTGAATATTTTCTTCAGATTTTTCACGTCTTCTTTCCAGAAATAATAGGCAAATGCCGGACGAACTACTACTTTATTATCCAAAGCCGGCATCTCACTGAAAAATAGTATGAATTGATGCAGTTCTATACTTTGAGAAAAGAAATTGGCTGCCGTATTCACTCTCGCATCATACCAGAATGAGCCTTTGTAAAAACGACTGTCGGTGGTCGGTAAAATTCCCAGCTCAAGATCATATTCTTCTTCCCACGATGTTGCCTGGCGTTCCTTACGCTCATATTTCTTGATGATATCATACAGCGCTGACCGATATTCCTCAGTAATGGTTAATTCTGTAGGGGTCTGCTTATCAGGAATTACCAGATAAAACCTCTCGGCTTCTTCCTGATAATGAAGCTCAAGATTTTCTTTTACTAAATTATTTATAAAGGTGTTCCAGGAATACCCTTCGAATTTTGCCACCAGCGTATCTGCAGATAGAAAAGCTCCTGTGATTGTTATAAGAATAACTGCCAGTATTATTTTCATTATTTCTCCCATTTTCTTTATATAAAATACAATAACGCAAAAGACTTTTATTGCCATAAAAAAACCGATCACAATTGACCGGTTCCCTTATTTTATTGCCTGATTACTTATTGTGAATTGATAGAATCAATATATCCTTTGGCGATTGATCCATAAGTCGGATTGTTCTGAATTGCTCCAAAATCGGCTTTGGCTCCCTGAAGATCACCTCTGTCAAATTTGATCATTGCCCTGTAATATAGACCATCGGCACTATCCGGCTTATTTTGCAGGTATAATTTGATCTTTTCCATGCTTTTATCATATTGCTTCAGGTCATAATATCGGCTGATCAATAATAATGTTAACTGGTTATCATAACGCAGGGCATTCGACTTCTCATAATTTTCCAGAGCCTCATTCATTTTCTTCAGATCCTCATATAGTTTGCCCAGGTTTTTATAGGTTTTGATCTGGGCTGCCGGAGGTGGATCGGTTGCCAGAAAGTCCTGGTATGCCTGGATTGCAGCTTCTTTTCTTCCCAGATTGAGATTGATCACCGCTATATTGTTGATCGTGCCGGAATCATTGCGAAGATCATAGGATTTTGTGTACCATTCCAACGCCTTTTCCCAGTCTTCGCGATCTTTATAGATATCGCCTATTTTATTGCAGTTCTTATAGCTGGGTTTGACAGAATCT
>CAZAHZ010000079.1:0-12385 GCA_964485055.1 uncultured Candidatus Cloacimonadota bacterium | reverse complement strand
TTTGCAGCTTGCAGATATCCAGATGTCAGAGAGTGGAAAGGATATCCAGGGATATGTCCATAATACAGGGGGATTACCGTTGATGAGGTGCCATGTGGAAGCATTATCGGAAGGGAAAATAAGGCGAAGTATAACGGATGCCAATGGATATTATCAATTTGAGGGAGTAAATTACGGAGCATTTACAATAACAGCCGTGAAGCCGGGATATACGGCATTGAATGAGGGGTCTGCGAATATAACGGCGGCATCACCGGCGGTGACAAATGTGCAGGATCTGATTTTGCAGCCCTCAGCAATGATCAACGGGACATCCAGAAATGGACTGGTGGGATTAAAGGAAGTGGTTATAACCGCCATACCCTCTATAGGTAATCCGGTAGAAACGCTGACAGATGAATATGGCGATTATCAGCTAAACCTGGTGGCTGGAACTTATTATATAGGTGCTTATAAGGTTCATTATACCAACCAGACAACTTACCAGGTAAGTTTGAATACCGGTGAGACGCTGGATAATCTGGATTTTATTTTATTGCCCAATAATGCGCATATTCGCGGGACAGTGATCAGTGAGGGGAATGGATTGGGAGCAGTGCGGATCAGTGCTGGAGAAAATATAACCTATACGGAGGAGAATGGGGATTATGAGCTGATTGTATATCCGGGAACATATAATATCAGTGCTTTTAGAGAAGGATATACGCCAAACCGGAATTACAGATTATCGCTGGCGCCCGATGAAATAATGGAAAATATAGATTTTGTGCTGTATCCCAATGCGAGTGTGATCAACGGAATGGTTCATCACGAGGGAGTGAGTATAGCTGCAGCCAGTGTGTATGCCAAAAAACAGACGGGAAACCAGGCTGTGTTATCAGAGACCTCGAATTACAGCGGGAGATACAGTTTCAGTCTTTTGCACGGCAGTTATAAATTATGGTCGGAGAAGACTAATTTCGTCTGTTTACCAGAAGATACCGTATTTGTGATGGTAGCGCCGGGTGAAGTCCTGGAAAATGTGGATATAAACCTTACACCTGTAGAAGCTTACATAGATGGACGAGTGATCAATAATCAGGGTCTGGGTATTGAGGGAGCTGATCTAGAAGTTATAGCTGGTGAAAATTATTATTTCACGATCAGTGGCAATTATGGTAATTTCAGTGTAGTAGTAGAACCGGGATATGATTACACAGTGTTGGCATCTAAGCCAGGATACAGCAGTGGAGCAGCCCAGACGGGAATCCTTGAAATTGGTGATCATACTGATCTGGAGATTATATTAACGCAGTTGCCTTCGACGATATCGGGACGGGTATATAATCAGAACGGGATCTCGATACAGGGAGCAACGGTGATAGCAACAGGAGAAAATACCTATACAACGAGCAGCAGTCTGAATGGAACGTGGCTGTTGAGCATATTTGCGGGGACTTATGAAGTGACAGCAGCTAAACCCGGTTATATTGAGGACAGCCGGGAAATAACGCTGGTGCCGGGTACGCATTTAGACTCGCTGGATTTTTATCTGGAAGAGAATTTTGCCATTCTGGAAGGAAATGTGATCAATCAGAATACGGATGAGCCTTTATCAGAAGTTTTGATCACAGCAACCTATAACGGTGGAGGTGGAAACAGCGGTTATACCAATATAAATGGTTTTTACCGCCTGGAAGATCTGCTGCCGGGTGTTTATGAATCCATAATTTATACCAAGCTGGGATATTACAGTCATATAGAGGCAAACAGGCTGTTGCCGGGTAATTTTACGACAAATATAGACGTGTTCCTGGAGCCGTATGAGGCTGCGATCAGGTCTATGGTCACTTATGAAGGAGAGGGAATTGGCGGAGCGGCCGTAGCAGCAGAAAACCTGACCAGCGGAGAAGTTGTCTATGATGTGACTGATGACCAGGGAATAAGCCTGATCGAGGAACTTGCCAGTCTGCTGCCTTATGAGGTGAGTGTAAGTCTTCAGAATTATGCAAGCACTGATACCATAGTCTATCTGGTTCCGGGTGATACGCTGGAATTGAGTTTTGAGTTGATCCGCATTGATGGAATGATCTTTGGTTTTATCAGGGATCAGGAAAACGATCCGGTGGTGGGAGCGACCATTTTTGCCACCAGTGAGGACGGATATGAGGGCAGTGCCGTCAGTGTCTCGAATGGAGCGTATGTGGTGGAGAACCTGGCAGTTAACAGAAATTATCATATCACGGTCATAAAGACAGGATATTCCCAGGGAGAAGTTATAGATGTATTTCTCACCGAGGAGCCGTATAATCTAGATGTGATAATCTATGAGCATAATCTCAGTGTGGAAGGAATTCTGGTAGATCAGGCAGAAATAATCCTGCCGGGAATTCAAGTGAACTGCCAGGGACAGATCACGGGAGATCAGACGCAGTCAGGGACGGATGGAAGCTTTGTTCTGGAACCTCTGGCGCCATTCAGCACTTATACATTCTGGACAATTGCAGCGGAAAACGGGTATGAAAATATAAGCTGGGAGGATTCTCTGGAGACAAGTGACCTTGATCTGGGCGAAGTTATTGTGCCGGTTCATATAAGCATTATCCAGGGAATAATAACCGATCTGGATACTGGTGAACCAATAGAAGGCGTGATGGTGACAGCAGATGATCAGGCAGGAGGACAAACAAGCGGAGCTGTATCTCAGCCGGATGGCAGTTACCGGATACGTTATTTATATGAGGGCAGTTATACAATTCAGGCAATCAAGAATTCTTATGCCACGTTGATAATTGACAATATTGATCTGGGTCACAGGGAAGAGCTGCAATTGGATTTTACGATGGAATATAACCAGCCGGTGGTGATCTCGGGGCAAGTACGGGACACGGATAACAGACCTTATGAGAATATTACGGTCAATATGATCATTGGCTCGACCATATATACGGAATTCACAGATATTAATGGAAGTTTCCTTTTCACGCAGGGAATGCCTTATTCGGAGATAATAATCACAACAGGGCTGAATCCTTCCTATTACGATAATGATTGGGTAGAACTCATCACAACAATTGAAAATATAACTGATATTCTGCTGGAAATAGATGTGCATAATGCCGGACTGAATGGACAGATCACAGATGATGGAGCGGGGCTATCCAACGTGGAGGTGAGTTTGACTTCGGTGGATTCATCATATACGATGATCACGGGATTGAACGGATTTTATAATTTTGAATATCTCTACGAAGGACTATATGAATTATCCTGTTACCGTCCGGGATATGAATTATATGCAACCACACTCCAGCTTAATGATGGAGATATTATATCATTGAACATTGCCTTACAGCAGATTGAGGGTGCTATCAGCGGTATAGTGCGCAGTGCCCAGGAAGCAGGTCTCAAAAATGCCATTGTGACCGCCAGGTATGATAATCAGATCATGGCGCGAGATACCACTCATGCCAGCGGAGCTTTTCAACTCGATGAACTGCCGGCAGGTCTGCTTTATGAAATCTCAGTAAGTAAGACAGGTTTTATCAATTATATTCATCCGGATTTAGTGGCAGTGGATGATGAGAACCTGGAATTAATATTAAGTCCGATAGCAAACAGTCTCAGCGGGACAGTCTATTACGAAGGAATGGAAATGCCGGAAGCGACGGTGGTGATCCGCAATCAGGATATGGAAATGGAAGAAACGGAGACAAACGGATTTGGAGATTACCTGTTTTCCAATATCAGTGGCTACCGGGATGTCTGGGCAGTATATGGCGATGAATATACCAGCATCAGCGAGGGCGTGAATGTTCCGGTGGGAGGTGCTATCCGTTTTTATCCGGAATTGATAGATGCTGCTTCTATAGAAGGATTGACGCTGTACCTGGGAAATCTTAAGCCGGGCGTGACAGTGACGGCAACTAATATAGCAAGTGGCAGATGGGCTCGTGATATAACAGAGGAAGACGGGCTTTATGAATTGATCGGATTGCCTGCGGGAAATTATAATGTTATTTATTACTGTGAGGGCTATGCTTTCCATGATCTGCCGGGGATGGTGACACTAGTTGCGGGTGAAGATATTATCTTGTCTCCGGTGAATATGACCTTTATGCAAAACAGTATCAGCGGAATCGTACAGAGGATCAATACGAGGATTGGGATCAGTAATGCCAGCGTGATTTTGAGTGATAGTCTGCATATAGTATTAGACGAATTTATCACTGAAGTTGATGGAACTTTCCTTTTCAGTCCGCTGGCAGATGGCAGATATTATGTGAATGTTTCTCACCCGGCATATCATGAAATAGAAGAGATAGAAGTTGAGCTTGCGAACGGAGTATCTGAACCACCCACCGTTGATTTTAACCTGGTTCCTAAAGAGTTAAATATTTATGGGTATGTGCGAACAGATGGTGGAATCCCGGTATTCGGTGCAGTTGTGGAAGTGGAAAGAATAGACCTGAAATTGAGTAAACACAGGGTGAATAAAAGTAAAATCAAGACCAGAAGTTTTGCGGATACCACGGATACCAGCGGATATTACGAAGTCGCGGTGGATACAGTAGGTTTCTGGCAGATCACAGTAGATTGTGCCGGCTATTATCCTGCCCAGCCGGTAACGGTAGAAATTGGCTGGGATCAGCTATTTTATCAGCAGAATTTTTATCTGCAGCATATTGTGCTGTATGCCGATATTTGTGGTTCAGTGCGGATCTGGGATGAAAGCTGGCAGGCTGCGGAAAGCTTTCAGGTGAGATTGCGTTCCCTGGCGGGTATTGATACTCTCTGGCAATCCAGCACACCGGATACTGCCTGGTGCTTTGAAAACCTGGTTATTCCCGATATTTTCAGTCTGGAGGTTAGTGCCGAATATTCCGGGGAAAGCTTTTATGAACGGCGGGATAATATTGCCATAGAGCAGGAACAGGTCTGGACAGAGGATTTCACCTTTACCTATATCCCGGAAACCTATACCTGGTTTGGTAATATTTATATGCAGGATACGGCACAGATACCTTTAGCAGAAGCCGGACTTGTGCTGGAAAACAGCAGTGGTGACAGTCTTTTTTCGGATACGAATACTGAGGGCTACTATAATTTTGGAAATCTGGGAATAGATGATTACCGCCTGCATATCTCTGTTGAATATAATAACGAATTATTCCATCATAAAACAGCCTGGTTCCATTTATCACAGAACCATAATTATTCATATATTTTTCAGTATCTGCTGGCAGAATTGGGTATTTATATTCGTCGGTACGACACACTTCCCTTGCCAAATACAAATATTCAACTTAGTGGTGCCGGAACAGAAATTGATCTGACCACCAATCCATTTGGTTACTGTACCAGCGGAGCAGTTCTGCATACCGGAATATATGATCTTGAGATAATTCCACCGTATAATCTGACAGAACTTCATCTGTCACCGCAACAGCAGAGAGTTGAAATAGATACTCTTGGATTTTATCAGTTTGAAAGGTCAATACCACTCTGGCTGGATAAGGATGATTATTCTGCCAGCTATAATTATGATGCAGAGATACCCGTATATCTCTATAAGACGGAGGATTATACAGGCACGGCAACATTCTATTACCGTTCGGTTAATAACAGCCTGCATCAATTGATCATGTATGTTGACGAAAACAGATATTACCAGACAATACCGGCACAACAGGCTGCTGGAGAGATCGAGTTCTGGTTCCGAGTGGTAACTTCTGAGGCTGGCACGATATACTCCAATGCTGCTTATCCCTATTTGCTTGATATCTCCACAGCGGGAATTCCGTCAATTGAGTATTCCGCTATTTTACCCGAAAATCCGGTGCTGCCCTATAATTCTGAGATAGATCTATCACTGCTGATCAGGGATGAACTGGGAAATGAGTTGAATGCTGAAATTGCAGCTCAAGGCGAGGTAGTGTGGTATCTGGAAAATGAAGAGATGGGAATCCTGACGATGGATGTGTACGATCCACTCATCGCACATTTTCAGGCTGCCTCGCTGGAATATTTTGAGATAACTGACCAGATCACGGCAGAAATAGATTATGAAGTATTCCATCTCAATCTGCACACGAACCTCACCATCGGCAATTATCATATCGCTGAAATCAGGATCACAGGTCCTAATGAAATAAGTAACAAAGTTTCCGCATCCTGTAATGTCCGTATATACTCCCAGAGTGGACGATTACTGAGCCTGCCATTTACCTATCAGCCCATACCTGCTTATGCCGGTATTCTACAGGGTGATTATGGCTCAATACTCTATACACCTGAAAATAACTTTCTGGGTAGAACTGTCATCGGTGTTTCAGTAGTTGACCCTCAGGAAGAGACAGTATTTTCGCAGGAATTTACAATGATCGTGTATGATGTGATCAATACTGCAACATCTGCGGGATCATTAACTACCGGAGAAGGATGTGATCTGCTGGTTTATGACAATATGCTCAAGAACACTCAAAACCAGGCAAAGGTGTACCTGCTTTCTCAAAGTGTACCGCCATACGAAGCAGCTGGTGTCCAGTATGAGACTTGCAGCCCGATATTTAAGCCAAATTCCGACCAGTCGGAAACTGCCTTCCAGTCGTTACCCGGTCTGGAATTTACAGATGCCGGACAGGCGATGGTAGCCAGATGGGATGAGGAAAATCTTTCCTGGCAGATATTAAATGAAGAAAGCGAAATACTGGAACATATAGACATTTTTGCTGCCCACTACAGTGCTATAAAAAGCTCCGATGAATTAGGGATCTACGATCTGAAATTACTGCCAAATCCTTTTACACCTCATGACATGATCGGCAGTAATATGGGTCTGCAAATCCAGTTCAGATTATCCTCACCCCGCTCCAGATATATCAATATCACTGCCAGGATATATACCATGACCGGTCAACTGGTACGTGAGATAACTCGCAACCAGCCGATGCTCAAGGGAGAATATGAAGCCGGAGCTATTGAAACACTGTATTGGGATGGATATACCGATGGCGGCAAAATGGCTCGTAACGGCAGGTATCTGATACATCTGATTGCCGAGGACAGCGGCAAAAAGAAAGAACTCCTGAAGAGTATTGTCTTAATCAAATAGGAATGATAATGAGAAACTGGTTAATATTATTTTTTTGCCTGATCTCGATATGTGCTTATGCCCAGGACTTGAGTGGCATTGATCCGGTATATTATGATTACGATCCCAGGCTGACCGCCATGGGAGGAGCTTCTGTAGCATTGCCTGGCTCATCGCCTGCTGCTCTGATCTTTAATCCTGCTGCGCTGGCAGAACTGCAGGATAATTATCTGTTCCAGTTCACCAATTCCTCTTATCTTGATCTGCTCAGCTATAATTATGCCGGTTTCACCTGGCGTCAGAAAAATGGCTCCGCTCTGTCGGTTGCTATTGATTTTTCCGGTGATGAGATCATGACTGAATATGAAATGATCCTCAGTTGGAGTGGCAAAGCAGATATTCTCTATTCCGGCAGTAGCATCACGGATAAAATTAACCTGGGAGCAAATCTTAAGCTGATGGGCAGCAGTTTTGGAAATAATGAAAACGGTGCTTATTATGATGAGAACGGCTTCAATCACCAGGTGCAGGGTAATTCTTATGGCTTTGCACTGGATTGGGGGTTACAGTATAAGCTGAATGACCAGCATAGACTGGGGCTTATGAACCGCAACCTGCTCAATACCGTCTTCTGGAACAGCGATAATGAGGTGGACACTGCCCAGGGTGAATACAATGAATCCCGACCTGTCTCTTTGATCTGGGGATATTCGTATAGTCAAGGTCCCGCTGTGCTCTGCCTGGATTACGATCTCTCACTTTACGAGGATAGAAAAAATTATCTGAAATCAGGTCTGGAAGTAAACTTTTTCGATAATATCCTTAGCCTGCGAACCGGACTTTCCACGGAACTGTATTCCCTGGAAACCACTCAGATAAATTTCGGCTGTGGAATGAATTTTATGATAAGTAAAAAGATGTTCCAGTTAGATATTGCCTACCGCATATTTTCGCGCTGGCAGGGCTATAATAACTTGCTATTCGGTTTGAAAATAGCTATCTAAAATCGGGTGTCCATTCCAGAGAAGGTGAAAGCTCCTGGATCAGGCAATTTTCAAATCCATAGGTTTCTGCCAGTTCCATTACCTCTTCATATTCGAGAGGAGTTAAACTCCGTGCAATTTCGGGATACTCACCTGCCCGCCAGGCTGGATAATACTGCGACATCAGGCTCAAATATACCTCTATGCCAATATTATCTGCCAGCCACCTCAATATAATTTCCGTAGAATTAATGTCTTCCGGTAGGACCAGCATCCTGACAGACAGCCCTTTTTCAGCAATATCCTGGTCATTGAGCCGGATATGTCCCACCTGCCGGAACATCTCTTTAATCGCTGCTGAAGCAATCTCTAAATATCCATCTGACCGTGAATATTTTACCGCATTTTCATCAAGCCCATATTTGAAATCTGCTAAATAGATATCAACCAGTCCATCCAACTCTCTCAGCATTTCCACTTTTTCATAGGAATTAGAGTTCCAGACTACCGGGATAGTCAAGCCTAACTTTCTGGCAATGGTCAGTGCCTCTCGGAGTTGAACGCTGTAATGCGTTGGCGTCACCAGATTGATATTATGTACACCGCTGTCTTGAAGTTCCAGCATGATTGCTGCCACCTTTTCGATCGTATATTCGCTGCCGCTATCGTGCTGGCTGATCAGGTAGTTCTGGCAAAAAAGGCAGGCAAGATTACAACACGAAAAGAAGATTGTTCCACTGCCGGCAATACCAGAGATATATGGCTCTTCGCCATAGTGCTTCTGCCAGGTATTGATCTTCAGCAGATGACCACTACGGCAGTAACCTCTTTCGTGATAACGGTTAACTCCGCAATTACGAGGACATATCCGGCAGTTCTGCAATTGCTTTATTTCTGCCATTTTGCCACTTCCTGACGTGCCTGACGCAGGCTGAGAGGATCAATGTACAAGGTCTTCTGATTTATATATACCACGTATCCTGGGGCACTCCCCCGCGGTTTACGGACATAGCGGATCTGCGTGTAATCCACCGGCACATTTCCCGATTTGCCTGCCTTGCTGAAATAAGCTGCCAGACGGCAACCGATTACCAGCAGGTATTCCGGTAATTCCTTCTTTTTCAGATTTCTGAGCACTACGTGAGTTCCCTTGTATATCCGAGTATGAAACCACCAGTCATCGGGTCGGGCTATCAGCGTTGTGATCAGGTCATTTTCCGTGCTGTTGCGTCCGATCAAAAATTCCCATTCTTCATTAACTTTAAGCCGGCTGATACTTTCCATAACCGGATTTTTCCCGCTGACCGCCTGAACTTTTTGTCCCGGCAGTAATAAATTGATCTTTGCCAGGCATGACACTTTCTGCTCAAGTTCGGTTATTTCTTCTTTCGTCTTTGCTATCTGCTCAGCTATTTTGGTCTTGCCGGTTTTGGCTTTCCGGTATTTTTTAAAATAGTTATTGATATTCCACTGGGCAGATTTATCTTCCTGCAGACTGATCGAGACGTCTTTCATCTCCGCATCGAAGTAATTTACCAGCGTGATCTCTTTGCTGCCAGGTTTAATTAACTGCTGGTTAGCTTTCAGCAATTCACCTGTCTGCAGCCATTTCGTCTCGCGCTCCGCATCATTCAGTTCTGCTTGCAGTTTCACGAGTTTATCTGTTTTCTTCTTTTTCTCATTATTTAATTTCTTACGGTGATCACGTAAATTCTGATCACTCAATTTTTGCAGCCAGCCCTCATAATAAAGTGCTTCCAGCAGATCATTTACTTTCTCATAACCGGCTGTAGAATTATCTACCACATCCATTCCGGCATCAAAACCCAGCGGAAAACGGATTTCTTCCTGCTGATTGATAAATCCTGCCGGCGGAGCTTCATATTCGGCTGCTGGCAGTAATTGACGATACCTGTTCTCTGCCAATGCTATCTTTTTGGCACAATCTATGATCATCAACCTGTTACCATCGCGGCGGGTCAAAATAATATTACCGAATTGCGGGATCAATTCCAGGATCAGGCGAAATTCCTGCTTTTGCTGAAACGGGTCAGGTTTACTGAAATCAAGATATATGATGCGGTCCTGCTCCGAGATTGATACTTTTTCCAGCCGTGCCCGGCTCAGATGCTGTTCCATCATTGCCAGTTCCGGTGCTGCTCCCCATTCGATCAGATCACGCTCTGTAAAAAAACAGAAAGGATCCTGCTGCATCAGGTTGACCTGAAGGTATTTTTCACCGTTAAAGACCAACGCATACTGATCCCGCCAGCGTCGAACCGTTCTGTAAAAAAGCCCGGGAATTTCTATTTCCCGGGCAAAGTATTCAAGATATTTATATTTCATTAATTGCCATCTAAATTTAATTTTTCTCCAACCTTGAAAGGTGACTCGTGTTTCGCAGGTTCGCCATTCTCGTCATATTTCTGCACGGGACCTATCTCCTGGTCATCTTCAAAGGTCGTTTCCATCTTAAGATTTCCATTCTCCCAATAGTATTGCCATGATCCTTCCATTTTGCCATTTACAAATTCACCCCTCATCATGGGATTGCCATTCTCAAAATATTGCGTGTATTCTCCATTATGGGTCCCATTGCGGGAATAGCCCTCAGTTTTAAGTTTACCGTTCCGGTAGTAATTCAGCCATTTGCCGCTAGCTATTCCACCGATATATGGCACATAGGTTCTCACCTGTCCATTGGCATAATACTCGATGTCTTTTTCAAGTTCCGGTCCTGCTTCCGTTTTCACAAATATCTGTTCATGCTTGATGTTTCCATCTTCAAAGCGTTCCATAACCTGACGTATTTTAACCACTTCCTCTTCGTCATCGTTGATCTCGGTAAATTCCTCGCCCTGTTCCTGTTCCGCTTTGCGTTTCCGCATCGCTTCCAGTACCCGCTCTTTTTCTTCGCCTTCCAGTTTTCGCGTTACAGCTCCCGGCTGGTTCATCATATCAGCATAAGGTCCCTGGTAGTCAATCTGCTGTTCAGGTGGCTGTTCTGTTGCATTGTCAGGTTCCTGAGTTTCAGCTTCCGCCACTTGAGGTTCACTGTCACGGTAGTCTTTGACTTTTCGCAGGTCTATCTCCTGTTTCACTTTACCGTTTTCATAGTATTCAATCACTTTCACGCGTTCCCGCTGGTCTCCATTCACCTTGTAAACGATCACTTTTTTCCAGTTACCATTATCATATTTCTCCACCACTTCCGATACCTGGCGTGAGCAACTGCTTAACAGCATCATAAATATTATGATCAGGGTAACTCTTCGCATTTTACGCTCCTTCTTAATCAATTTTTATATTTATTTTCCATTCTCAGGAATATCCACACTATTACAAATCCTGCCGCAAAGGTGATCATAGACCATCCTAAATTTGCATTTAATTCCGGCAGCACATTCACTGATGTATAATAAATCTCACCACTCTTTTCCCATATTTCCTTAAAGGGCCACAAAGTATAAAGACTGGCTGCCATCAAGCCGATCAGAAAAGCAATGGTCTGCGAATGATACTTTCGTAGCAGTAACTGCAAAAGCCGCGTGAAAAGGATTGCTCCCAGCACGGCTCCTATCCCCAGAGCTCCGATAAACAGCAGATCACGTGTATTTATGGCATGAACCATGTTTTTATATTGTCCCAGCAGCAGAAGAACAAAAGAACCGCTGATACCCGGTAAGATCATGGCAGATATCGCCAGTGCTCCGCAAAATGCTGCATAAAGCAATTGCCACATTCCATGCAGATTCACGCTGGTCAATACTTCAGCCTGGGCTTTCAGCTCCAGTTTCTGATCATTCAATTGCCCAAATCCGATGGAAAGACTCAATAGAAATACTAATCCGATAATAAACCAGACCACTTCCGGTGCTTTCCGTCTCTGCATCATTTTCCAAGGTACGACTATGGAAGGAATGATCAAACCGACAAAAAAGGCATAAGTGGGATCATGCTGACTGTCCAGAAAATACTCTATCACCCGCGAAAGAAGAACAATGGAAATCACTGCTCCGATAAATATCCGCATCAGAAACCAGAAATCTATTCGTTTGAGAGCAGCGAACATATTTCCGAAAAAAAATTCCTTGAAAAATTTCCCGTTCAGGTTACCTATCGCATTGATCAACCGCTCATATATTCCCAGGATCAACGCAAATGTCCCGCCACTGATACCCGGTATGATATTCGCCACGCCGATCAGTAATCCTTTCACCAGTTCAATTATATATGTCATTCCCATTTCCTTACGCTTATTTTATTGTCTTATCCAGCCATTCCTGATAGCGTTGATGAGCCTGTTTTTTACTGAAATCCGGATAGATGG
>CAZAHZ010000078.1:0-12450 GCA_964485055.1 uncultured Candidatus Cloacimonadota bacterium | reverse complement strand
TGGGTACGCAAAACCCAGAGCAAGATGCTCTGGATACGCAAATCACCGTTCACTAGTCACTGATCACTTCTTTTCATAAATCTTTTACGAAAACTATCGTTTTCGCACATTATCACGGATAATGTACTCCTAAACATCTTATCCCCTCTTCACCAGTCACTAGTCACATCTTCACAGACCTGTATGGGTCAGCATGTGATATTGAGTTATGCCTCTTCACCAGTCACTAGTCACTAGTCACTAGTCACTAGTCACTAGTCACATCTTCACCCCTTCAATTTTCCATTTTCCATTATTCCCCTCCCCCCGTCGCTAAGTCTCTAAGTCACCCCCTCGTTCCCTCGCCCAGTCCCCCTGTCTCTAAGTCACAAAGTCGCTTTTTCTCCCCATTTCCCCTCCCCCATTGTCTGCACTTCAGGAGAGTGTTGATTTATAAGCTGAAATTAAGGCACTCTTTAGTCTTGAGATCAAAGAAATGCAGGTGCGTATCTTTAAAGGCGATGTTCACAATATCATCAGGTTTCAGGGGCAGCCTTTCGTCCATCCGCATCAGGAGATGATTATCAGCAATAGCGAGATAGACAATGATCTCGTTACCCATGGGTTCCACAACTTTCGACAGTAGCTTTGATAGAAGCCTTAGTGTCAATGTGGATGTTTTCCGGTCGCACTCCCAGTATAACCGGTTTTCCGGCATAGGGTTCAAGAACCTGCCTGTATTCTTCAGCAACAGGGATATTAATTTCCGGAGAGCTGAACATCAATTGTTTATCATTAGTGATTTCACCCTTGATCATATTCATAGAGGGGCTGCCGATAAAACCGGCAACGAACAAATTTTTAGGATGATCATAGAGATTAAGCGGAGTATCACACTGCTGGATGATACCATCATTAAGGACAGTGATGCGGTCACCCATGGTCATAGCTTCCACCTGGTCGTGAGTGACATAGATGATGGTGGTATCGAGCTTTTTATGCAATCTGCTGATCTCTGCCCGCATAAGTATCCTCAGCTTGGCATCCAGGTTGGAGAGAGGTTCATCAAAAAGAAAAACCTGGGGTTTGCGGACAATTGCACGACCCAGAGCTACTCTTTGTCTCTGACCACCGGAAAGTTGCTTAGGTTTGCGATCAAGAAAATCCTGAAGCCCAAGAATTTCAGCAGTTTTCTGCACCTGTTTTTCAATAGCATCTTTTGGTAATTTTCTCAATTTCAATCCATAAGCCATATTATTATAAACCGTCATGTGCGGATATAGGGCGTAATTCTGAAAAACCATGGCAATATCACGTTCTTTGGGCTGCAGTTCATTAACCACGCGGTCGCCGATGCTGATCTCACCGGAAGTGATTTCTTCCAATCCGGCGATCATTCGGAGTATTGTTGATTTTCCGCAGCCGGAAGGTCCCACCAGCACCATGAATTCTTTATCCTTGATCTCAAGGCTGATATCTTTGACCACATGTACATTGCGATCATAAACTTTATTAATTTTTTTTAAGATGACCTGCGCCATAGCAGCTCCTTTATTTTAAGATATAACCGGTATAGGGTGCAGCTTTGATAGTGATCACGCCATCATTGACTGGGTAATTATTTCCATCAACCAGGTTAATGAGTGAACTCGAACTTGTGTCCACCGGTAATTTGATCACAATTTCATTGCTGTCATTATTGATCAAAACAAATATTTTGTTATCCTTATATTCACGCTCAAAGGCATAAACCAATCTGTCAGTCAATAATGTCTGAAAAGAACCACGGCTAAGAGTAATATTTTCCTTTCTGATTTTGATCAGTTTCTGATAATAGCTCAGCAGGTCAACTGCCTGGGAATTATCTCTGTATTTCCAGTTAAAGGGACGACGGCAGTCAGGGTCACGCTTGCCCATCATGGCAATTTCATCACCATACCAGATATGAGGAGCACCCACGTAAGTCATCTGGAAAAAAGCAGCCATTTTTATAGCTGAGATATCACCATCGGCGGATTCCAGAAAACGGACAGTATCATGACTGTCTATCAGGTTCATCATGGTTTGAGTAGCCTGAGTGGGATATGTAAGACGTCCCGGTTTAAGGTCTCGATCAAAGGTTTGAGCAGTACATTGACGCATATTAAAAAATCTCTGAACCGGGTCTTTGAAATAAGCATAATTCATTACAGAGTCAAAGTAATCATTATTTACCCATTCCACGGCATTACTCCAGATTTCGCCAACCAGCCAGGCATCAGGTTTGATAGATTTAACTCTTTCCCTGAATTTCTGCCAGAACCAGAAAGGAACTTCATTGGGAACATCGAGCCGGAAACCATCCAGATCCATCTCGCCTATCCAGAAATCAACAACTTCCATAATATGATCAACTACCGGCTGATTGGGATGAGCCAGGCTGATGTCCTTGATACTGTTTTCTTCCGGATTAGAAAGGGCAAGATCATAATTAAGGTTTGGCATTTCACCATATCCCCACCAGCATTCGTAATAATCGCTGGCAGTATAGTTACCAGTTTTCGGAAGAGGGCATTTTTTCCATTCATACCAGTCCCAGTATTCTGATTTTTCACAATTTCCCTTGCTGGCATCCTGAAATGCCCAAAACGTTTCACCGGTATGATTGAAGGCACAATCAATGATAACTTTGATATCTCTGGCGTGACAATCAGCAACAAAAGCTTTAAATTCCCGGCTTGTGCCAAAATGCGGATCAAGCTTCATATAATCCGCTGCATCATACTTATGGTTAGATTTCGCCTGGAAAAGCGGATTGAAATAAATAATCGTGATTCCCAGCTCAGTCAGGTAATCAAGCTTCTGGTTAATGCCGGTTATATCTCCACCATAATAGCTGTTATAGTCTGGGCGGTTATCTTTATCCTGAATATGATACGGGCTTTGAATGAGACCGGAAATATCATACCAGTCTTTGATAAGGTGATAATAAGGTATATCTTTTGGAAGCAGTGTACCCGGAGCAGGTGGCTGATTGATCCCTTTATAATACCATTCGGAGAAGTCAGGATCATTTGTCTTATCACCATTGGCAAAGCGTTCCGGGAATATCTGGTAAATAATACCATCCTTAACCCAGTCCGGAGTATAAAAAGGTTCGATTATTTTTGGAGAATAATGAAATTTATAAGGCTGAGAATCATATCCGTCTGCCGTCATATACCAGGTTTTACCGCCATCTTCATAAACAAAAGCGTAATCAAATTCAGTCTGGTTTTGTGGCATTTCATATAAATAGCCATAATAGCAGAAGCTGTTGTCTTCTGACAGTTTCTGCAAATCATATTGGTTATTATCTATCAGCAGAAACACATTATCAAGATCATCTGAGTGCACTCTTATCTTGAATTCAATGCTATGCGGATTGAGAGGATTTATCGTCTCAATAGATTGTCCATAAGGTAAACCGTACTGGAGAAATTCTCCATCCCCTTTCTGCAAAATTACTGAAGGGTAACTTTCATCTACGATTATCACGGAATTCTGATCACCAAATCCGTCATCTTCAAATTTTGTCGCCTTTTTATCTGATTGCCATTGCGAACCATTTATCACAAACTTATAGGAATATTCGCCATTTTTTAGGAGTTTAGTTACTTCATAAACTCCATCCACTTCTGTCATCATATCTGATTTCTGATTCCAGTCATTCATTGATCCGGCGAGATAGACATCAGTGACAGGAGAATCAGGTTTGTATTGGAAGGTGACTTTACGAAGCGCATCAATTTCTTTTTTATTGCCGGCAAATATAATGGAATTCTGTCCACCATAGCCGTCTCCCACAAATTCCTCTGCATTGTCATCGGTGATCCAGTTGCCATCTACTACAAATTTATAGGCATATTTGCCAATCCGAAGATTTAAGGTGGCATTATAAATTCCATTTTTTTCTTCCATTTGTGTTATGGTAGCAGACCAACTATTGAAGTCACCAGCCAGGAAAACGTTTTTCTTACCTCCTGTCAAAGGCTGATAAGTGAAGGTTACAGGGATATCTCCTGAATAATTTGTTGCAGCAGCAATTTCCGGCTTTTTAATCTTCTTTTCGATCCCCGCTCCATCACCAATGATAATCACGGAATTTTTACCACCATTACCATCATCAGCCTGCTCAGGATTATTGGGATCTTCTTTCCAGTCCGAGCCATTAACAAAAAATTTATACATATATGTTCCCGGCTCCAGTTCTATCTCTATTTGCCAGATATCACCTTTCCTGGTCATTGGATTTGCCTGAGTATCCCAGCCATTAAATTCACCGGTAAGATTTACTGATGTCGCAGTAGCGTCTTTATATATAAAAATCGTACCGGCAGATTTCGCCGGGATAAGCTTTTCTGCCTTCTCCGGCTGGTCTCCCGCACCTGACATTCCCAATGTGCCACATGATGTGATCAAGGCAATAAAGACAATCAGAATAATAAAATATGATATTTTCTTCATTATTTCCTCCGCAATTTAAAAACCAATTGTAAATACTTCAAAAAAATTGCCTTCAAAGTTACCTGTTCCTTGAGGTATAACGTCGTCTGCAAAATACTGGTCTCCACCACCGCCTATATAGGCAACTAAAGATATTATGGAATGCGAAAAGCCTCCATAAAGCTCATCTAACGAAATTGCAAATTCAATTGTTGAGCCATTCATAGAAATGATCACATCTTCCAGAAATGCCTGATCTACCTGCGAAGGAATTTCCAGTGAAACAATTCCTTCACCACTTAATGCCCAGCCGGAACAGAAGGCTATATCTGCCCCAAATGTTTCAGGAGCATCAATATTCTTCTTGATGCGACTACCGATATCTCCGCCATTCACTTCCCTGAAATCGTTGATCCCGGTATCTCCGCTGCCATCTTTGTCTATACCGACGCAAACGGTATTATCAGAGGTAGAAAACTGACCTGTAACCGCGATATAAAGATAATCTTCATCGTAAGATATATACAAAGCCTCAAAATCGTTTCCACCCCAACCGCTGACATGATCATTTATATAGACTGGTTCCCAGCCATTATCAATTTCTCCGTCAACAATCCTCGTCTGCATATCCATGGTGCTCATGTTCATCAACATCACAGTATCAGCAGTGGCAATCTCATTGTTGATCAATCCTATCTGATAAATGTATCTGGCAAAACCTTCCCGGTCTATGGATACAAAGTAATCCCCTGATGCCAGATTCTCCAGAAGATAGTAACCTGTGGTATCAGTCATGGTATCTGCCAGTTGAATATTATCACGAGAAACAGTAACCTGGGCAGATAGTGTATCAGGCGTGCCTTCCTCAAAGATTACATATCCCTGCAATGAGGCGTTATGATCAAAGACTATGCCCGTATTATCTTCGCACCCTGCAATAAATAGTAAAATCATTAATATCCCTAAAACAGTAAAGTGTATTTTTTTCATATATTCCTCCGCTATTTAACAATGATAATTGAGTTTTTCCCGCCATAGCCGTCATCTGTGGATTCCACGGCATTAGGGTCGGTAACCCATGTATTTCTATCAATCACATATTTGTATTCATATCTGCCCGGTGCCAATGATTTTATTAATGTCCAGATGCCATCACCGGAAATTTCATCACCATGAGTTCCGTCATCGTACATCAGGTCTATCCTGTCGTCAAATCGTCCACTGCTGCTGGCAGTTCCAGCCCAGAGATTATCAGGATAATTCCCCGCCAGATTCACCTGCCGGGCTGAAGGTGCGTCATGCAGAAAGATGATCCCGCCCTTCACCGGATATGGCGGTGGCAGTCTTTTCTTGATGATATTCATTGAGCAGGCAGATACTATTAAAATAGTCAAAATAATTATGATTCCTTTTTTCACAACACCACCTCCTAAAACTTTATCACTGCTTCTATTGATATCCTGTCATCTTTTGCCAGGGCATCTTCTGCAGAACGGATTTTCTCGCCAAATCCGTTATATGTGTTATATAGATACTCATCAAGTCCACCTTCAGTTTCCAGATATTCACGCCTGCCACCATTATAAAATTCATCAGTAACTTCATTGATTTTGTCTGGGTTAACGCCGTAACTGAGAGCTATCCAGATATTATCATTAATATAATACTTAATTGCGGAATAATTGGCGATAAAAACATCCTCATCGGCATTAAAATCCGTTTTTAAACCCAGAAATTCACAATTATAAATCGGTATCCTCGTATCAGTACAAATCTGCCAGTGCTCGCTGATCTCATAATCCAGACGAATAAAGTTTTCGATCAGTTCCGGCTTGCAATCAATATCGTATTGAGCAATATTAGCTTCATACTCAGCTTTTAACTTCCACCAGTTATAACCTGATCTGACGTTCCAGATCACACCTGTGTCATAGCCCAATAAAAGATACTGAGCAAAGGATAACTCGCTATATGCCTGATACCATCTGCCATTACCGTCTGTGCGTTCAATAAACCTGTAATAATCAATCCAGGCGGCAACACTGTCAGGATAATCTGTCTGCCAGCGACTTAATCCAAACTCTGCATTAAAGTTATCAAGCTCAAAACTGGCACTCAAAGACCATTTTGATCTTTTCATAGATGCTTCCCTGACATCCGGTGAAGGCAATACCATCACAGTATCAGAAAAATCTTCATAATGGAGATTGACTTCATTTTGTTCATAGGCAGCCTTCAACTTCAATGCCTCAGGAAAGTCCACTTTCAGGAATAGATGATCTTTGCACCCATCCTGCCAGACAAATTCTTCTGACACCAGAAAATCATAATTGCCAAAATCCCTATACTCTTTTTTGTTCTCAAAGCTAAAATGCTCATATCCGAGATATAAGTCCATTGCTCCCTGCCAGCCCGGCTGGGATAAACTGGTCTTTAATACTCCGTCCATTTCCCAGGCTGGATTGCTGTCCACAATATTACCGGAATAGGAAAGCGTATCATTAAAAACATAAGCATATTGATTATTTACCCGGCTACTATAAATTGCTCCTCCCAAAGTCAATTTATGATCGCAATCAAAAAATCTGAAATCATATCCTGCTTGTATTCTGCAGGCATTTACATCTCGCTCTGCATCGCCTCGCTGGTCTGACCCAAATGCTTCCAGCTTGATATTTACTGGTATTTTTTTGGCATAAGGTATCATGGAGTTATCTGTAAAAAGATATACACCTCTGTAGCCATATCCGAAATCATAATCATAATATCCTTCTCCACCAACCATCTGCAAAGGATCGCTGAAGCAAACCTCACCCACATTATCAAAAGCGTATATGTTCAGATAGTCAGCATTCAAGTGCATATAAGTTCGCTTGAAATTAAGGTGAGTTTTCCACATATCCACGCCTTCAGTAGTGTTATTGATGTTCAAAACCGTATAGCCTTCCATATTCTGATTGAGTTTTACTTTAATGCCCAAATTTAGATCATGATAAGGTTTATCCAGGGAGTATCTGCTCTGGTCACCTTTTTTCATGTTATTGATCACATAATAACGACCATCAAAATATACTTTTGGGTTTACGGATGACGGCTCCTCGCTTTGGAGTTGAATAACTTTTTTTATCACTCCACTGGTAGATACTTCCAGTATTGAATTTGATCCCCCATATCCGTCATCTACAATATTTGAATTCTCATCATCGAATAACCAGTTGCTATCAACCACATATTTATATGTATGGCTTCCCTCCTGTAAAGCAAGGATAATTTTCCACCTGCCATCCGCTGTCTTTTCCATCGGATCAGCAGTCGCATTCCAGTTGTTAAAGCTACCGACTAATGAAACAGAACCGGCATCAGGAGCATAATAACTGAATTCTATGCCGTCCTTCAGCTCCTTGACCCCGGAATATAATAAACCAGATACCAGAATCACTATTATCAGTACTAAAATCTTTTTCATATATGTCTCCTGAACCATTTTTCTAAAACCAGCTTTTTATTATCAGCTTAATTTCTTCTTGCATCTCTCCTCCTGAGGCAAAGCCATCATCATTCACCAGTCCATATTGTCCCCACCAACTGGGTCCATACTGGATATATGCTTCAGTATTACCTCCGATCTTATAGTTAACTTCACCAAATACACTGAATCGGGAACCGCCCCGGTCATTCGCAACCATGCCTCGTGTAAATAACCGCCAGCGTTCCGTTAGATTTACGCTGCATTCTATTCCCCAGATCTGCTTCTCTGCAGTCTCACCCAGATCCTTGATCTTAAATTGAGTCATCAATTTTGCCAGTCTGTTCTCCACCTGCAGTTCCGTGAATAGATCATAGTGCCTATAATCTGTGCCCTGCCATTCTTCGTCTTTTTTATTGAAATACAGTTTCCATTTAAATCCGTTGATAAATTCCACATAAGCCTCTGTGTAGAGGTTGCTCACCGGATTATAGCTCATTGTCAGCTCTTCATCTATAAATAAGGAGTCAGGGACGATCTTTTGACTTTGGGAATAATTACAGGTGATTGTAATTGCCCGCTGTGGTACCAGATAATAGGAATTTAACGACCAGCCATATTTGTTCTTATCATTATTACCCATATAATTTCTGTAGCTGTCACCATAAAAAAATGCTCCCGGTGTTACCGCCAGATAGCCCAATTCATAGCTGCCTGCTTTAAATCCGGAAACTTCCAGTTTGGAAGCCAGGTTCTGCTTGAATATATCCTTAAATTCTCCGCTGTTCTGATATTCGTCCAGTTTATCATTGACATCAACTTCTGAAGGTACCGCTGTTCCGGCTACATCCAGGGCAATATAATAATTCTTTATCTGATATCTCACGTCCCCGGATAACAGCATATTATAATCTCTTGCTCCACCCGAATAATAATTCTTGCGCTGATAGGTAAATCCTAATCGAAGATTATTATCAAATAACGCCTGCCGGAATCTGCCCAAATGAACATCATCCCCGTTACCGGAAGAAAAATCAGAGACTATATAGGTCATACTGGTATTTGGTATCCAGAAATCCCACCGGACCCCTTGCCCGTTTCCATCATTGTTCACTAATCCGGTATTCAGTAAATTCAGCATCGAACCATCCAGCCAGTAACGACCGCCTTCCCGGGTAAACAGGACGGTCTCAAATCCCAAAACCGACTTCTCCTGACGAAAACTGGCATGCCCCTCTGTCAATACTGCCAGAGTAGATTTCCCGCTCTTGTATTCATCATTGTCTTTATCAGAATAGAACTTGAAGAAGACATTTGTGCCCGGATATGGATTCGTATTAAATCTGCCTTCAAAGGTGATGTTCGCATCCCAGATATTCCAGTCAAATTCATCCGCCTCTGCTACAGCTCTATATTGTCCTTCCAGATAACCTTCAAAAGCAATCGGCTCTGAGTATAAAAATCCGGTTAACAGGATTAACATATTGATCATTAATATTATTTGCTTCATAGGCTACTTCTCTTTATATTTTAGATTAAATCCAAATCTATAGGTTGTTCCCAGTTCTTCATGCGTCTTCAATCCAAAGTCAAAACCCCACCAGCTTGACCTTAAACCAAAGCCCATGGTCAGATATTTATCATCAAATCCAATCCGCGGAGCAAAGGTATTATAAAACCAGAGCTCAATCCCTAATCTGACAAAACTATCACTCGGCGTAATCTCATAATCTGCTGTCAAATTCAACAAATCCTGCCATTTTACTGCCATGCCGATTAACTGTGAACTCTCCATGTGATCCTTTTCTTCTCCAAGTCGCATCAGATTTCTGCTGCTATAACCCAGATGAAATCCCTTATACTGGTATAACATTCCCAGATCTATGTCAAAGGGTCTATCCAGACTTATATCTGCTTCATCACCAGAGACCATATAATATTTTCCGTTTATTCCCAGATTTATCTGACTGTCATTAAATTGGAATTTACGGGCTATATTCAAATAAAAAATGTCCTCATTATATACATCAAGCAGATTAACCTGCTGAATTGCCATTCCATAAGAGAAATCCTGCCATGGTAATATTGCAGCCATATTAAGATTCAAGAGATCAGATATGCCATACTGGTTCTGATATGATAATCCCAGTGCATTATAATCGAGATTTGCCGTACACGCAGGATTGTAAAAGAGACTCTCTTCTCCTTCTCCCAGAGCGGAATAGGCATTTCCCATTCCCAGAGACCGCGTTCCATTGTTCATCCCGCTGAAATCACTCCATAAAGTCGAAAGCAGAAATGTTATAAACCAGATTATTATTATTTTCTTCATCTGCCCTCCTTATTTAACCACTGCAAAAGCTTCGTTACGCGTGATCTCGCCCGAATCAGAAAAAATCCGCACTATGTAAACTCCATAAGGAACTGCTTTACCCGAGAGATCATAACCATACCACTCATAATCATAATAATTTTCGATTATATCACTACCTACCAAAGCTGCCTCACCAATTTTGTCACCCTGCATATTATAGATATGCAGGTAATATTGTGTCAGCCTGTTTGTGTAAAATCTGATGGTGATATGATCCTCTTTATCACGGTTAAATCCCTTTCCTTCAGGAAATACTACTTTGGTAACATCCAGCGGCGTCGCCTTCACAGGAGGTGTCTCCAGAAATTCCACTCGTTCCCAGGGTTGCACGCTATCAGTATCAGGTTCTCCGTTTCCATCTGCATCAATCAAGATCTCGGCATAGTTATCAATAATTACTGTCTGCCCGGAGTCCTGAGCCATTCCTCCCAGATTATCAGGCGCACAGTCAGGTCCACTGGTAAAATCTCCCCCTGCAGTGATCAATGCCACCATGCGAATACTCGGAAATGCTGCCATTGTATGTGCTTCATCATAATATAATGTGCTAAAGGGAATTATGGCTTCCATTGCTCTACCCAGTTGTCCGGTATCAAAACCCGCATAATCCTCACTACCGACCTCGTCTGCCACCCGCGTCTGACCCTCTCGGATTTTCCAGAACTGGGGATTTGTATTTGTATCCCATGTCGCCAGAAAGAAATCAGGATTAAAATTATAAAACTTGAAATTACGCATCCAGGTATTCAGATCGCTTTGATCTATCAAACCATAATCTTCATAAATATCTAAATAGAGAATTACGTTATTTCCCCAGGAACAGGCATCTACTGCCACGTACAAATTCGTCTGATCCCACGTTACCTTGATCTGACCGATATCATTATACTCTCCCCAAAAAGAATCCTTCTCACTTTCCAGACTCACCCCGGCAGAATCCCGCAGTACATATTCATCTAAGGTAAATTCATCACTGATCCCATCCAGGATAAAGCGGTTATAAATGTCCTCCCCCGTCACCCCCAGCAACAGCAACGGTATAAATAAAATAAACCAGATAATTCTTCCCATATTCACCATCCTATTGATTCACATTAATAATTCAAAATTCAAAATTTAAAATTTAAAAATGAACTACCCCGGGGCAAGCCCCGAGGTATCATAAGGAAAGTGTGTGAATGAAAACCCAGGTTTTCAAACTTTCCTATTTACCCCGACGCAGAGCGTCGAGGAATTCTTTTGATTAAACATTACCCTTTCACACTACCCAGCGTCAAGCCTGAAACCAGCCATTTACTCAATGATAAAAACAATATCACTACCGGAATACTAATAAGCAGCGAGCCGGCAGCATACATTCCCCACTCGGTTGACATATTGCCCTGCAGGTTCTTTAAGCCCACCGGCAGTGTAAAAAGCTTATCATCCAGCATCACCTGTGCTGCCACGATATATTCATTCCAGGCAGACATAAAGGAAAAAAGAGCCGTTATCACCAGTGCCGGTGCTGCCAGCGGTAGAATTATAGTCGCAAATGCCCGGAATCTTCCCGCTCCATCCACCATTGCCGACTCCTCCAGGCTAAAGGGAATCGTATCATAATACCCCTTCATCATCCAGATGCAGAAAGGCAATGCCGTTGCACTGTACATCACGATCAATCCCAGCAACGAGTTCACCAGGTGCAGCTTCGCTATCATTATATATAAGGGCAGCAGCAGCATAGTTGCTGGAAACATCTGAGTTACCAGCAGCGATAATAATCCTGCCTTCCTGCCCGGAAATTCATATCGCGAAAACGCATATCCCGCCGTTGAAGCCAGTATAACCCCCAAAATGGTCACCACGCTAGTTACCAGAAAACTGTTCCGCATCCATAATAAAAACGGTTTCCCCTTAAAAAGCAACATATAGTTCTCAAAAGTTGCATCCTTCGGTATAATAGACAATGATTCCGTCAGCAGATTATTTCCAGGTCGTAAGGATATCGTCAGCACTCTTAAAACAGGATACAACGAAACCACCGCAAAGATGATCAATATAATATAGATCAGAGTATTTTCAAACACTTTTACTTTCATATTTATTCCTCTCTTATCTTCTATTTTTCCACCGCACCAGCTATCGAGTTAAGCTATTGCAATGCTTCGCCTTGTTGTATGAAGAT
>CAZAHZ010000077.1:1082-12451 GCA_964485055.1 uncultured Candidatus Cloacimonadota bacterium | reverse complement strand
GACTACCGGTATCCTCTACGCCGGACACACGGTACTGAAGAGCAAGAATATACACTCTTTAAAATATTCTATAACATCAGCTGGTGGATGAGGACAATATTTATTGGGACTACAACTAATAACAAATAAAGATATTAATATCAAAATAATCATATTCAATTGAATCAGAAAAGTAAATTTCGAAGCTAAATATGGCACGTGTCTTTTTGATTCCATAATTACACCTTCAACCATTCCTCTACATCTTCATAGACAATAGCAAGGAAGCTTATGAAAGCTGCTGTAAGATTTTTATTTACTTTAAAATTCTCTCTAACTTCCACTTCGGGATGAATAATGTTTCTATATGAATTAATGATATATGATAAGCTTTTGGAATTTTTACTAATAATACCGATTTTCCAGGCAACTTCAATCAATTGATTCATCATCCATTTATCTACACCTGGGGTAGGTCCTTCAGGACTCTTACTTTTACTATATTTCTGAATGTAAATTGCCATAGCTTCATCTGCTTCTTTCCTAATTGAAAAACTTAACAAGCCTTCAATGATAGATCCGCATAAAGTTATTGTGGAACGAAACGCTCCTATCTCGTAACCTTTCCTGGCTTCATTCCATCTGGAAATCATTTGCCTCTTGAAATTTTCATCTTCAATAAAGTGAAAGCTAAAAACTGGAGGTGATAGAAACTTTCTCAGATTGGTTTCTGTCTCAATTCTCAGTTTTTCTCTTTTTATAATTTTCATGATAAAGAAAATCAAAGAAATTATTGATACAGGAAAAATAATACAAAAATATGGTAAAACCAGGTTAAAGTAAATGAATAAACCATAGTTAACTGCGGTATATATTAACATTAATGTAATAACTAAAAGAGTAAATTTTAAAATATCAAATAGATAATCTGCCAATAAAATAATGAAGCATATTATAAATAAAATTATTAATAATATCCCAGTATCAAGGTTTTTAAAAAAATCCTTATTTAAAATATTGCTGATCACTGTAGAAAAGAGATAAGAAGTAGGAAATCTAACTACAGAGGGAACATGTATAAAATCATTATTCTTCAAAGAGATATCTGAAAAAATGCAAATGTTATTTACCACGCTATTTTTTACTTGATCAGCATTTCCTGGCTTTAGTATATCTTCAACACTGTAAGAATAACGATAATTTTTTTCAGAGTATGAGCCATAGTAATTGACTATAAAATTGCCATCCTTATCAATGGGAATAATGATATCATCATCTTTTACTTTTTTTAGAATAATTGAATTTTTATTAACGTCTATTAGCTTGAAATCATAATCCAGGTCGGCACAGATGATTGCTAAAGTAAAAGTAGGAATATATTTGTCTTTATAGATTGCTATTAATGGAATTTTTCTCACAATACCATCATGATCAAGAGAATAATTAGCAAATCCCAATCCTTCTGTAACTTTTAGAGCATTGTTAAAGGAAAAAACACCCAAATTATCAAAATTTGGAAAATTATTGTATTTGGCTTTTGGCATATCTTTAATTTTTAAGATATTTTCTAACTCAGTAATTTCATTATTGCTATAATAATCATCAAACTTTCTTTTCATGTGATAAGGTAGAACGACACAACCTGTGCTTGCAATTGCCTTAACCAGTAAACTGTCTTTATCACCTTTATGACTACTTACAAAGATCATATCACAGCCAATAGTACTCGCCCCGGCTTTCGATAATGCAGTGATTACTTCGGCGATTTTATCTCTATCCCAATTGTAAGATTCTGTTGAAGTTCTATATGTATCATCATCTAATACTATATTGATAACTTGCCGAGATATATTTGGATCTTTACCTAATTTTTCTCTTAGCTGAAATTTATAATCGTAAACCTGGTATTCAAAAATCTGATAAACTGGTTTTATCAAGAAGAAAACGGAACAAATAATAATACTTATAAATATTCTGTTAAAAATATTTGACTTAATCGTTTTCATCTCTATTTAACTGAAATTTGAATTTTCTCGACTATTAAATCTTTCGCTTTGCTTTCAAAAAACAGTGAATCAGTTAATGAATCTGCATTAGAAATTGTTCCTGGGCTCCGGAAAACCACTCCAATAGTATCTGGTTTAGGTATTTTGGTGACAAGTAATGAACCTGCCTGTGCAGTTATTTCCTCAATATTTTGTGATCCGGTCCTACTCAAGATCAAATATATATTATAGTTATCTCTATTAGTAAGCTCGATCCAGCCAGTTGTTTTAATTTTCTTGTCAATGGGAATTGAATTGTTATAATAAAAACTATCTTTATCATCAAATATAATATAGAAGAAACCAGTTTGATATTTAAAGTTGATTTTTATGGAATCGTGAGTGCTTATTAATTTGTTGTTTTCAATTTTAAAAAGACTGTCTTTATCAGTCCCCTTACACCCAATAATACCATATTGCAAAGAAATGGAATCATTCAACGTGTCTTGTCCAGCTAATTGAGAAAACGAGAATACAAGAAAAAAATAAAATATTATTTTTTGGATATACATTTTCACTCCAATCTAAAAAATTAACTCCTGCCTTCAAAACTTGCAGCTTTTCTCAGCCATTTTGCTGCCTGTTCTTCCATTTCATTACTTTTTTCTTCATATTTGAATACGGTTTGCTGCAATTGTGCAATTTTCTGCTGAATTCTACTTGCCTTTTGTGAAAAGATTGCTGCTTTCTGCTTGAAATACTGTGCTTTTTTTGTACATTTATCTGCTTTTTTTACATTTGACATCTCGTAACTCCTAATTATTTTTTTTTCTTTATGATTAAATATCTACCAAATAAACATTTTATGTGACTCAAAGACGTTCAAGACATTTTTCTCATAACTGCTGTAAGTTATTTTCCGCTAAAATCTCGTCAAGAAACTTCTTCATTTTATCTAATTAATTCCATTATTTTGCTTTTTTTCATAGTGAGAACTTTTCAACCCAAAATTTCAGCTTGACTAATTATAGTGTATTTTTTTTAATCATAATATCAATAGTGATATAATGTTAAATGTAATATTTCTTGTTGTTCATAAATTGAAACTGGTAAATGCATTTTGAGAATTAATTTCCAGAGCTTCCAAATCAGTGCATAGTTGTTCAATAGTTTTATCATAGAATTCTTGCAGGAAATTGCTTCTATCTAATTTGCCTTTGCTCTTTGACAATAAATATTTTACGTAATCTTTAAGATAAATATCAAATTTATTGCAGACTTCTTCAATTAAATTGTTGCGAAGCATTATTGCTTGTTGTTTTTCATTTTTATCTGTTTTGGATAAATCAGGTAATTCTTCTCTTAGTAATTTATTTAAGTAAGTTGTTATTTCGATTAACTTTGTATCTGTTATAGTAGTATTTAGTTTATGCTCAATTTCCTGGATTAATTCATCATCATTATTTTCTTTCTTCATATCTAAATAAATGTTAACAGGACATCTCTCTGGGCTTTCTTTGTATGGAGACCAGAACCACTGTGTGAATTGTTTGATAAGTTCATTTTCATGTGATTCAGTTACTGAATATAGAATTTCTTGTTGGCAGTAATTAGAAATTAAATTGATCTCCATTTCGTATTTAGATGAAAGTAAGCCTTTAAGAGCAATAAAATTATTTTTTATGTTGCAAAGCTTATTATAAAATTGACCTTTGCTAATAAAACCTGGAATAATATTGAGATTAAAAGTAATCAATTGCAAAATGATTTCAGTATTGACTTTTATAAATTCTTCACTTGCCTCACGATTTTCTTCCAAATTGGCAATCAGGTAATCAAAGAAGTTCTCTGAGAGCATGATCATGCTTACACAATTGTCCTCTAAATCAAGTTCCAGATACTTATTGAATTCAGATTTGTAACATTCCAAAGCCTCTTTGGATTTATTTTGCTTTCTATAAATATCACCCAATTTCCCATAAGCTCTTGCTTCGCTTTTCGATAATCCATTTTCCTTGGATATTTCTAATGCCTGATCTATAGCTTGAGTAGCAGTATCTAAATCATTTATTGCTGCATAGTAACCTGCTTTTTGAAAATATGCTAAGGTAGTTAAGTGATAGTCCTTTATTTCTTCAGTAAGATTTATCATAGCAGAAATGTCTTCTTCGATGTTCTTAGCAATCTTGCTCTTATTTTTTTTATCAACTTTACTATAGGAACCTAATTTTGTTATAAGAAGATTGAGTTTTACTCGATCATTTTGAGCTTTATTTTCTTGTGGCAGTTCATTTAACAGGCTGAATGCCTGTTCCAATAATCCTGAATAATTTTCAACAGGTTCTTTTAAATCAAGATTTAGTCTATAAATAATATTTTGCTTATTAATTACAGAATAAATATTTATTTTGTCAATATCAGTATAAAGTTGCTCCAGGCATTTAATAAGTTGCAAGGGTGTAAGGTCAATTTTACTAAGAACACTGATAGCCCAGAGAAATGATTGAATATAGCCATCCCCGGAAGTTGACCAGCTAAGATATGAAGCCATAAGTAAAAGGTCAACATCAGCACATTTCTCAAAATCTTTGAATTGCCGGCATTTATCAATCGTGTGTTTTTTATTTTTTCCAGATTTTATACTCATTATTATTTGTATTCTGAGAATGTCAAGTTTGGCTTCCCGCGTCTCACCAATAATTTCCAACTCTTCTTCTGCTCTACATAAATAATTTTCAGTGTCGGTAAATTGGAAAGTATTTGCTTTAGCTTTAGCAGCTTTTAGACAATATTTCAAAGCTTTGCCTGCATATTCCTTTCCAGCAAAGTAATAATGGTCAGCCACGCGGAAGATACTACTTTTTTTATATTTATCAAAATCTTCCAATTCTCTGGCAATGCTCAGATTTAATTCTCTCAAGACTTGAGGTACTTCAATGTTATTTGGGCCTTTGCTATGTGTATTTGTGATATCCCGTATAGTATTCAGTACTGATTTTGACTTGAATCTGAAGATTCCATCATTCTCTTTATCATCAAGGACCAGACTTGTTTTATCTTCAATATTATGGAGGATAAAATAAAATTCGAGCTTGGGTATGTGAAAGATTGATTCCAGTAGTTCAGTTTCAAATTCATAACCGATACAAGCAGCGCACATTAAGTATTTGTGATATTCAACAACCGATTTGTATTGTTTCATTATTGTGTCTTTGTAAGATTTGGGCACATTACAATTTTCCAGTTTACTATTCAGTTTAAAATTAAAGGAACAATTATTTAAGTCAAAAACAATATCACCCTGTTCTGTCATGTATTTTACTGTATTTAATATAGTATGTAGATTATGGTTACTATCATTTTCATAGTTAACATAGTCAAGCAGATTGTTTACTAAACCCTCATTCATATTTAAACTAATTGTTAAAATCTGTTTCGCTAATAACCTTTTTTCTTTATTGGAATTTATGTACTGCTCAAATAAAATTCCATCTAATTCAGGTACAATTTCATTACCAGTTAAAAGTAATTTTAAGTTATTTATTGAAGATTTTTTAGCTAATATGTCTTTAATCAATAAAATAGATTCTTCATCTATCCACTGCGCATCATCAATTTGTATGATCAATGTATTATTTTTATTTAGTACTCTAATAAATTTGATAATCAGGTTTCTGACTTCCTCAGGTGAATTTACTTCACTATTATCATCATAACCGGGTAGTAAATACGATGCCAATGGCAAAAAACTTTCTAATAATGTATTTATATGTTCAGAACTATTATGAGAACACTGGCAATTAAGGATATATTGAAAATCCTGGCTCTCTCGAAAGGCACTTATAAAGGGAGCATATGCCTTATTTTCGGTGTTCATAACAGGCTGCGGGCATTCTCCAGCCAAGACTATATATGCTTCCTTTTTGGTTTCTTTTATCCTGTTTGCTTTGATGTAATAGCCTACAAGTTCCTCTGCTGTTCTACTTTTACCACAACCCGTTTCGCCGTTGATAAATAGAATATTAAGTCCTAATTGCCAGTTATCTATGATTTTCTTTAATTTATTTTTATAGTCTTCATATTCATAAAAAGGAGGTTTATTGATCATTTCTCTTAACTCTTCAACAGATTTGGGGTAGGCAAGGTGGTTTTCAGTTGTTTTGAGAAAAATCCCGTTTGTAATTATCTTTTTCCTTTTCTTTTGCATAGCAAACAGTATAAATCCAGAAAAAACAAATGACATTGCAGTTGCAGCTAGTTTAAAACTTATATTTAATGATACTATAGCTGGTTCAGCTATTATTGCCAGCAAAAATGGTGCGACAATGAGATATTTTGTCTTGTGGTGCTTTTCTAGATGATAACCTAAACAGAAATTGATGGAAATTATAATTATTAATGAAGATAACATTGTCCAGGAGAAATTGTTCAAATAGATTAATTCCAGATGCAGATAATAGGCTGCCTGTGCCAAGGCAACAGGTAGTAATACATTATAAACATTACTGGTGAAGTTGATTTCAGTATTTCTCCTGAATTTATTCAATATCTTATTTATTAGCAATCCTGAGAGGAATAATACTAAAAATCCATGTAGGCAAAGCCACCAGAAAGACAGCGTTGACAAATTCTCTGGCTTAGGCTTGATAGGAAGTAATATTACTGTAAATATGTATGCAAAAACAAAACCTGCTATATAAGTACCCATGCTCAAGAGTATAGATTCCCAGCTAATTTTTATATTGTCCTTTCTACGCAACATAAATTGAACCGCAGATAGTAATAACGTACTTAGAAATAAGAACATAATATAATTATAAGCTTGATTGTGATTGCGTATAAATTGATTTCTGCTGATGGAAAATATTGGTTTTAACTTGTTTTCATCATAGCATTTAACAACTATCTTGAAATAGATGATGCCATCAAATACAGCTATTGTATTTATGTTTATTACACCAAACTGGTCTTTATCTAAAAAATCTATTATCTTGTGTTTTAATCCTTCATGAATATTATTCTCATTAAAATCAACATAGAGGTTCTTCCCTAATTCTTGTGCAAGCATTGACCTTGAGACATGAAAGAAATTGCTGTTATTCAATATCAGATAAATGATTTCATTTTCCAGTTCTATATCTAATGGGGTACTGTTTACCAGAATATCAAGCTGGTCTTTGTAGCGGACGATATTTTCCATTAATGAGAAAATCTCGCTTAAACTGTAACCCATAGCCACGCAACGCGGATCATCAGCAACTTCATAACTTCTATTGACATCTGCTGCTAAAAATATTGTTGTATTCATCAGGCTGGAAATTGGAAACACTCCTCTAAAGGTGTCAAACATCATACCTCGCTGAAATTCCAGATCTTTTTTCAAAATTGCTATTTCTTTCGTTAACCCAAAGCCTTCAATTTCATCTTTTTGCTTTGCAAGAGCCAGGTTCTCTTCTGCTTTTGTAAGTGCCTGCATATCACCTTTTTCCGCTATTGAAAGCAGGCGATAGTATTGTGCCAAATTATAATATTCAACCGCATTTTCCGAATACAATAAAGCAGAAATTAACAATATTAATATTAACAATATATTTTTCATCTGATTCCTCAATTATTCATCATTTTTATCTAATTCATATTTAAGTAGCGATTGGAAATTCATCTTGCTTTAGAAATTCTATATCATGAAATACATTACTTTTATAGATTAGCTTATAATTTTTATCTACTACAAAATAGACAATAAATTTTGTCTCGCCAGATGAGTCTATGAAATCTGCTTTATTGGTGGATGTTATCAGCTCAATTGTACTTTTACCACTTAAATATACTTCACCCATCAAACCATCAATCAAGATATCTCTGTGATATATTCTTACTTTATTAGCTTTTCCGGGTAATAGTTTTTCAGTCTTACCATCAAAATATTTGGCATTATTCTTTACAATCTGAAACAATTTCCCTCCTGAAAAATGATTCTGATCATTATATATATCATCACAGTTTTACGATGTAAGCACTTGCAAGAAAAATACAAAATGAGATTTTCCTGATAATATATTTCTCATAAATATATATCATCATTAATATACTTTATATATTTTAGGTCAAGTAAAATCACAAATTCTTAAATATTAATAAAAAGAGTCTGTTCTATATCGTGACACCCTATTTATTAAAAAACGCTTTTGAATAGCAATTATATTGCACCCTTCCACGTTTTCTTGACATATCCTGGTTAAATTTTTCTTATCAATAAAGCAATTCTCAATATGCTTGTAGTTCATGATTGCTTTCTTCAGCCATAATGATGTGATCAATTGTCTGATTTTAACCATATCTTTTAAAGTTTCTATCAAATAAAGCTCTATTAAGAATATAATTCAATAAAAGCAAATAGAACTCTATCACACCATGGTTGCTAATCATACAACTTTACAGTATACGGGTAGGCAGATTGTAAGTTTCACTAACACTTGCGGTTTATACACCATTCATCTAAAGGAATTGAATAAATTATTTGCTCAATATTATAAAAATAGAAACCTCAAGTTGCATAAGATGTCAGTTTTAATAAAATTACTTCTTATTATTCATATATTTCAGTACTTACACGAATATTATTTAATTATTTTTTTTTAGCAAAATTAATTATATATACCATTCTTCTGGTATCAGCTTTTTCCCATTTCTCCATTCATCTACTTCATATACCCCTTCAATCTTTCCATATATGCTTTTATCGGCATGATCAAGTATTATCCCTTGCCATCTACCATTATTCGAAATTATTGAGTCTGAAACCATTTTGAATATTTTTTTCACTGCAACTATATCTTCATCTACGAATTGAGGATCCAAATTTTCAACCGTATTGCGATCCACTTTCGGAAAGTAGACTTGACTTGGTTGATCGAAGATAACAAAGCTAGGGACTGAAGATGTAATTTGCTCTAAAAAATGTTCTTGTAACGAACAAAATAATGCTAAGTGGAATGAAACCCAATTAGATGCGCTCCCGACTTCTGCCAAATAATGCCAATTATCATCAGAACTTAAAACCATAATATTTAATTCATCGACGTCAAATTTTGGTGCAGTATTTCTATATTTATCTTCTACATCTAAATCTTTTATATGTTTAAGTATTTTTTGTGAGATTCTCAAAGAGTAGGCTTCGACTTTTCTTCTAATACCTTCACGATCAGCAATCAAACTTTTCTCTTTAATTTTGAATTCAAGCTTTGAAATCTCAGTTTTATATTCACCTCCATCACCTAGGCTTTCAAAGGTTTCTAAAGCCGCTTTTAAATGACCTAAAAATAAGTACATATTCTTTCTACTTTGGAATTCTTCTTGAGCTTGCTTATCATGAGAGATGATAGTATCATATCTAGTTTGTATGTATTTATGTTCTTGGATCAATTTGTCAAGTTCTGAGTTGAGTCGTTCTTCTTCCCTCGTGAAGGAAGTCGGGATTGTCTCAACTTTTTTTAATTCATTTTCGTTCATTTTAAAAGCTTCAGAGATTTTATGGAGTTCTGAAGTACCTTTCGGATGTTCACAGCTACCACAAATCGGGCAGGATTTTAAATCAGAAGAAATATCAACCAGCCATTGGGAGATTTGAAGCCTTTCGACTCGCTTCAGTACAGAATTACCATAATCAATGATTCCCGTGGAAAGTAATTTAAGATTAGAAAGCCTTTTTTTAACAAGGCCAATTTTATTAGCTATATTCTCTTCTTCCATCTCAAGCTTTGATATTTCTGTAACGGCAGTACGAATGTTCTCCGCCTGTGTATTTGAATAATCTGGAATGTTATTAATTATCTGCTTAATTGCTGTTATCATTTCTTCTGTACTAAATTGGTCAATAATATTTTCTTCGAGTAGTCCATATTCACTTGCAACTTTTAGATATCCTTTTAAATTATTAGCCCACGAAGAAGAATGATGTTGAATCTTCTCGAATTCGCGTCTTAACAATTTTAGTTGTTGTTCTAATTCTTGAAGTTGATGCCTTGCTTGTAATGTTTTAATATTCTCTGCACCTAATATATAAGGAAACCAGTTTCTGAGCCTTTCTCTATGGACATGAGCATGGGTTTTATAAAAAAGGATATTCTGATTTGCTACAATATCTTGATTCTGAAACACTAATGCCACCATATCGCGAAAACTCAAGCGAGATTGATAGGTGGAAATTGAATTATTATCAAGGCTGAGGTAGGGAACTGAAGAAATTGTGTTTAGAATATTTTTTACACCATTTATTTTCTCATTTGGTTCATTGATAAAAGGAGGAATACTAATTGAAGAAGCACGAAGAATAAAAAAATCATCAGATATTTCTCTACCATTTGGCACTCTTCTAGATAAAAGTACCTCTTCAGAATCAGTTTGGAAGATTATACCATACCAAGATGCATAATCACGGATTGTGTCAATTGGTATGAAGCAATCGCTCGAAGCAAGACAATAATCAATTATAGGGATAATCGCAGATTTACCAGTTCGGGATTGCCCCGTAATTACATTAAGCTTTCCAGGTTTAAAATATAATATTCGAGGTGCAAAATTCTTATCCTTAGGCCAGATAATAACATTTAATAATTGTAATTGCATTAAAGTACCACCTTTAGATGACTTGTAATAGAAGCAATACTATGCTCTGCAAACCACTTTCCAAGTATTTCAGCCCTATTGCCAAATTTTACTACTGAAGGTTTAAGACTTCTTCCTCTTTTTACTTTGTTTTCATTCTTTCCAGGATATAGTTTTCCATTTTCAATATCCCAATATAACAATCCATAAGAAATTGCTATGTCGATGGCATCTAATGTGTATTTAAGCTTATTTTTAATTCTGCTCTGCAAGCTTAAAAGTATGTCTGAATTTTTCAAATCTTCAAAACTATTTATATAGGATTGAAGATTCTTTCTTCTATCGCTTATTGGTTCACTGAGAATATTGCTTGTCAGTATCGGAATTGCGATAAAATGTAAAAGTGCTATTGGAGCATCTCCATTGGAATGGGCGTTACAATAACCGGTCGTAAACTTCCACAATAGATATGCACCAAGAGAAGGAGAATTCCATAATTGTACTTCTTCTACTAATAATCCCATAATCACTTTTCCTCACTTTTAAAGAATTTTTCCCATCTAGGATGCCATCCTAATATTGTTCTATCTGCTAAGGCATGATAAGTTCCGGCTATTGTGGAAGATGGAGGATCTGAATCTCTAATTTTTATTTGCCTTTCTTTACATCCATATAATAATAATTTTCCTCGCTCAGTTTCGCTTCTATCTTTTTCTGTTATCTCGATTTTTCTCTTATGATTATTCCAAAAAGAGATTAAATTATTATTAAACTCATCTGCAATACTTTCATCAATAA
>CAZAHZ010000077.1:0-1072 GCA_964485055.1 uncultured Candidatus Cloacimonadota bacterium | reverse complement strand
TTCAATCCACTTATCGCGATTAACTTTTGCTTTCAAAAAATCAATAACAGCTTCAATTATTTCATCAGTCTCACATTCTATAGATTCCAACTGCCTTAAATAGTAGGGTTTTATTTGAATTTGTTTTTGAATATCTCCTTGGGAAGGTATATTTTGGACCGCGAAATCTATTAATTCCTTACATCGGAATCTATCAAACAGTATCTTGCATTTTTTTTCGAAACTTTCTCTATATATAATTGCTGGTTGTTTTTTAGCAATTTTTTCCATAATTTCTTTGAATAACCATCCTGATAATTCTTCACATAGAAATGGTAAATTACTTTCAGAAATCAGTATTCGCTTTAATTCCCTTTCAACTTCATAAAAGCTTGCACCATTGCCGATTTGAAGATTGAATTTTATTAAAATAGAGATAAATTTCTTTTCATTTTCATTTATAACATAATTATAATATTTCCACAAATCATTGTCTTTTTTAATATCATTCATTAATTCTTTTGTATTATTAATGGCAGCTTGTGCTTCATCTATTGTGGTAGCAGAATCATATTCATTCACGAGTCCAGATTTACTTTGTTTATTGGAATATAGTATGAAATGTGATTTATCCAATTTTATCTCATCTTTGTTAATAGCAATCATTCAATTATAAAAAGACTTCCAAAGATTAATGGATTTGTTAGTAAGAGGATTGTCGCTGATTGAGGATTTATCTTCTTCTAAAATTTGACGACCATCTGACGTTATAGTTGCAACATCCCCTAAAACCTCAATGCAAACCGCATCTCCCGGATCTGCCTTGAGGAGGTGAAATAATGCACGAGGAATCTGAATTGCATACCCTAAAAGTTGTCCAGGTGCATTCGAAGTCATTACTTTTCTCCTTTGTCAATATGATATATAATACTGCAATCAACCATATAATCTCAAAACAAAATTCAATTATTACAATTATTCATTTTGAAATTTTATCATTATCCTATTATACATAAAATAGAATTATCAATATTATATTAAGAGTTCACTGTAAAAACCCCATAATCGGGATATATCAATTGACGTATTTTTT
>CAZAHZ010000076.1:0-12471 GCA_964485055.1 uncultured Candidatus Cloacimonadota bacterium | reverse complement strand
TTCGGGATAATTTATTTGAGAACAGCAAAGAGCTATTAGCCGAGAAAGAACGGAGCAGTGGACAGGGATTAATAGGAGACATCACATTCAAGCTGCCGGCGTTGGCGAGGAAATCAAAAATAGTACGGAATATATTCGGTAAGCAAGCAGGAAGTTTGAGTCTTGACGGTGGTGAGAAAATCACAATAGGCGGAAGCAGCAGCAAGAGTAATCAGACAGCGGATGAGACGGGTGGAAACACAGATTTTAATTTAACGATGAAGCAGGAATTGAATTTGCGTCTGCGAGGCATGATAGGCGAGAAAATCCATGTAAATGTAACTCATCAATCGAGTTCAGACGAAAATGCCACCGCCGTGCCGGATATAATTGAGATCAGTTATGAAGGAACAGAAGACGAAATAGTCAAGAGCATCGAAGCCGGGAATATAGCATTATCCCTATCGGGATCTCAGTATATCAATTATTCGGCATCATCCAAGGGTTTGTTTGGGATAAAAAGCGAACTGGAGATGGGCGATTTAAAATTAACAATGATTTTGGGAAAAGATGAAGCCGAGAAAGATGAACAGACGTGGGATGGGGGAGCTCAACCGGATTCTACTACATATTGGAGCAAAAATTATGAATTATGGAAGTTTTTTTACATAACAGATCCGGCAAGTCTTTATCTATTATATGGAGATCCAGCCGGAGATGTGGCGTATGGCACGAGCTATCCACCATCGTATGCAGGCAATGCGATACGGACAGATGCGGGAAGATGGATCATGGCGCCGGGATCACGTGACCTCTTGCCAGAGCCAGGAACGTTGAACGTCTATTTTGATGATAATACTGGTAATAATGAGGGAATGACCGTAGATGGGGCAAATTATTATGATCTTTCAGATTCACTGTACAGTTTTTCGCAATTAATAGAAGGTTCGGATTTCACATTTGATTATGATACAGGATTATTATATATAAACCGGACGCTGACAAAACAGCATGTCATCGGAGCAACATATCAACAGCGAGACGGAACGCAGATCGGGTCCAACACTTCCAATTCCATCCAGGTTAAAATCCTCAAAAAGACTAATCAGACCAAAGCCGATGACCCGGAATACTGGAAGCTGACAGCCCGTAATATTTATTTTTTCGGAGAAAATAAACAAAGTGAAGGCTTTGATCTTTATGTATATGATGATCTATCCGCCGATGGAACACAGACAATAACCTGTCCTTCGGAAATCTCGGCGCCCTTACCTTCGGGATCAAGTTATAATGAATTTCTGCGTCTGGACACAAATGGAGACGGGATAGTAAATGGAGAGGATGAGACAGTATCACTGGCATCAGGATATTTGACCTTTGCCTTTCTGGAGCCATTCCGGACAACGGGAGATATTGACATATACGAAGAAGAGCCGAATTATGCACAGTATGACGAGATACACATGCACATCACTGTGAAAGGCAAGGTCAGCCAAGATCAGATAACGTTGGGAGTGATGAATATATATCCGGGGAGCGTCACGGTGAAACTGGGTGAAGGCGCCTTGGAACGGGAATTAAAAGAGAATGTAGATTATATCGTAGATTATGAATTTGGGGTAATCACATTTTTGATAGCAGAAGCGAAGGATCCTGATGCGGTATTAAAAATAACATATAACTTTAAGCCGCCATTTTCGATAGACAGTAAAACACTGGCAGGATTTCGAGCGGACTGGAATTACAGTGACAATCTTCGCCTGGGAGCGACATTTGTGTATCAGGATGAGCGGGTAAAAGATGATCATCCCAAAATAGGAAATGAGAATAAAACCTTAATCCTGAGTGATATAGATGGGCGAGTGGAATATGAATTGCCGTATTTGACAAAGGCAATAGACTGGCTTCCCTTTATTGCCACAGATGAGGATTCTAAAATCACTATCAGCGGTGAAGTGGCGATGAGTATTCCCAAGACTTATGGTAGTCCGGATAATCCAGATGAAGCGTATATAGATGATATGGAAGCGATCCAGGAGAGTTATCCATTCGGCATGGTTCGCACGGGCTGGTCACCAGCCTCGCAGCCATATGACAGCGATTTTGCCAAAGCACATTCAAACTGGTATAATCCCCAGAATATCTTACGAAAAGATGTCTATGATCCAGAATCTTTAACCAGTGATGAAGAGGATGAAGAAATCCAGGTGATGGCAATAAAGCTGGATCCTCCCGATATTCATAATCCGGGGATGCATAATCGTTACTGGGGTGGAGTGATGAAATATTTGGGCAACCAGTTGGATTTTTCGACAAAAAAATATCTGGAAGTTCTGATCAAAGTTGACAGCTTGAATCAGAATCAGAAACCAGTGGTGATGCACGTAGATATCGGAGATATCAATGAGGATTACTATACGGATTTTGGCGGTGAAGGAGTTCTAAATACTGAGGATGGCAAAAACGGAGGAGTGTCGGACGGGCAGTTAGATGATTATAATGACGTGAATGAAGATATAGGATTGGACGGGATACCTGATGGACAGCCTGGAGATGATCCCGAGGATAATTATGAAGGCTCGAAGAATGAGGAAGGAGACTATCCAGACATCAACGGGATGGAAAACAACAAGAGACTTGATACGGAAGATTTAGATAATAATGGTGAGTTGAATCTGGATTCGGATGTATATTTTGAGTATTCGGTAGCCCTGAAGGACACAGTATTTCTGGAAAACATCTATAATGGCTGGTATCTTTACCGCATCCCGATGGATGATAGTGAGAATTACCGTGAGGTAAGCAATAAAAATATAGACCCGGACCTGGAACGGATAAGTTTTGCAAGGGTCTGGTTTGAGGTGGAAGAAGAAGTGCGGGTAAAAATCGTAAATTTAGATTTGATAGGTAACAAATGGGAGTCGAATAATATCCGGGATAATGATATTGAAGAAAATATCATTAGTGAATACGATCTGGAAAATAAACGGGAAAAAATGCTGGTGAGCATAGTAGATAATCAGAAAAGTATGCATTATCTTCCAGCTCCCGGATCAGTGATCAAGGAAAGTGGAGAAGAAACCTTAGAGCAATCGCTAGTCATAGATTACACAAATCTGCAAGGAGGACATCACGGACTAGTGCGTCAGAAATTCCGAGAAGGCTTCACACTGCAGAATTACAATAAAATCCGATTCTGGATATATTCAGAGAAGCCTGAGAATTCAGCCATAGATATATCTCATGATCTGATAATCAGACTGGGAGCCGACTCAGTGAATTATTATGAAGTCAATTATCCACTAACGGCAGTAGAATATCAGGACAAGATGAAGAATGATGGCTGGATAGATCTTAATCTGGATTTTGCCAAGCTGACATATTTGAAATCCCCTGACCTGGAAGATACAACCTTCGTGGAAGTTAATAGTTATTACAGTTATTACACTAGTGGAGACATGGTAATCGAAATGCACAGAGACCCCACACTAAGCAATATCAAGCAGATCAGCCTGGGGATAGAGAATAAAGGAGAGGAGCCATATTCGGGGAGGATTTATTTTGATGATATCCGGGTGGCAGAGCCTTATAATGATATAGGTTATGCAGCGCGAGGTACATTAAATCTGCAAATGGCGGATTTTGCTACAATGGATATAAATACAGAATGGAAAACAGATAATTTTCAGGCAACTGCCAGCCGGACAAAAACAGTACCAAACACGTCGGAAACGACCAGTTTGAATATAAATAGCAACGTGAGTTTGCACAAATTTTTCCCGGCACAATGGGGACTTAATATACCCCTTGCTTTGAGCCGACAGGAGAGTCACAGCGTATCGAGATTTATGGCAAACAGTGATATACTCTGGGAATATCTCAATGAAGAGGACAAGAAAAGGGAGCAGAGCCATTATCTAAGATACAAATTAGATTTAAGTCTGGGAATAAATAAATCACCTAACACTTCGAGTAAACTCTGGAATGGTTTTGTGGAGAAGACCTTTAAAGCGACAACCCTTAGTGGTTATATAGAAAAGAAATATGATGTGAAGCCGACAACAACAGATACAACCTTGACTTACCAGATAAAACACTCCTACAAAATCAATATTCCGAAGGAGAAAGTAGGAATAGGTTTTTCGAAGACTTATAAATTCTATTTTATTCCGCAGTCCTATAATAATACTTTAACCTATAAAGCCGATATACCGGACGGGCGGCGCTGGCGCTGGAATACGAACACAGATACAGCATACTGGGAGCCTCAAACTAATGTAATCAACACCAAAACATTGACAACATCATCTACAGTTAAATATGATATATTAAGTGATTTTTCAGCAGACTATACATTGAAAACCACGAGAGATATGCTACTGGAAAAATACTGGAAGGATTATAATATCGGAACGGAAAAAACCAGGGATCAGAACATAGATTTTAGCTATAATCCCAAATATCTGGCAAATATATTTAGCTATAGTACAACACTGAAGATCAAGTACACCGATAAAACGAAAAAGAAATCATATAATAGTGAAGAGGATGATTTCTATTATGAAGGCGGAGTAGATCGAGATTTAGGGACAAGATTAACTCTTAAAAATCATGATCTGATGATGAACATGGTAGATTGGATATGGAAAGAGAAACGGGCGGAAGGTAAAGAACCTGCTGGTAAAGAACCTGGAGGTAAAGAACCTGGAAGTAAAGAACCAGAAGGCAAAGAACCAGAAGGCAAAGAACCAGGTGGCAAAATACCTGGAGGTGACTTGCCAAATATCCCGGATGATAAGGGTAGAGGAGCAGGCGCATTTCCGGAAGAAGAGAATTTTGATGAACATCTAACTGAAAAAGAAAAACTTGAAAAACAACTTCAACAAACTGAACCGGTGAAACCACCTGAAGATAAGATCGCTGAAGGAGAAAAGAAGGAAGGTGAAAAAGAACCAGCAGCAGATGAAGAGAGTTCTGAACCCAAACCCAGGGTCAACCTGATCAAAGCAGCAGTAAAATACATTGGGGGGCTGGAAAATCTTAATATCACATTTGATAACAAGTACAGCACAGATTATGATGATCTGGGAAAACGCCCCTCTTTTAAATACCAGATGGGTTTTCCCCATATCCTGCTGGAAGAAGATGTAGAAGACAGCACAGGACAGGTTATTAACCCAAAAGAGATTACAATGCGAGAGGACAGTAATGGATTGGGCGTTACCACAGGCTTTCCAATCTGGAAAAACCTTTCCACAGACTTGAGCTTTAACTGGCAGATCACTCAGAGATACACAAGTTCTACTACGCAGACCATAACAACGAATTTTCCTAATGTGAGATTAACATTAAGCGATTTTCAAAACCTGCTGGGAATAAGTGGTATCTTGAAGAGTAGTTCTCTTTCTTCTAATTATGCAGTTACTAAAAAACAGATGGGAATAGTAAACTGGACCGAGCCCACTTCAGAGGAGAAGTCCATAAATTTAAGTCCCCTGATCTCCTGGCAGGGAAACTGGGTAAAAGATATAACTTCCAGATTTAATATTAATCATTCAGAATCTGAGACAATTCAATACCAGGAACAGGGAGACATAGTCAGAAATTCCACGAAACAATCGGCAACTGCAGATGTGAGCTGGTCTTTCTCGGCAGAAAAAGGATTTAAGATACCTCTAATGAAGAAAAGATTCTATATCAAGAATGAAGCAACTCTAAGCCTCAATGCGTCTTACAGTCGAAATTGGGGTACTCGAACGGGATATGATAATGAAACAAAAAAAGAAGAAGACCAGATGAACTTTTCTCTAAAACCGCAGATAGCGTATAATTTCTCAAAGAGTATTACAGCAGGTTTAAATAGTGAATATAAGATAAATAATAACATAAAAACTAATAATCAGTTAAAAACTTTCAGTTTATCAATGTGGGTGGAGATTATTTTCTAGTTATATTTATTTATGTTGTTATTATTTTGCAGAATCTATGGAATATTAAGAAGCGAAATAAATGTTTTTCTTGACAGCGAGTGGTGAAAGTAAGACAAAAAGGACAAGAGAAAATAAACCTCCCGCATCAGGGAATGGGAGAAAATATGGTTGGACGAGCGCAAAAGATACGGTTAGGGATTTTTGTAACTATCCTCTCGTTGTTATTGGTTGCTGCGATAGTGTTCATTGCTGGTGAGAAGCTGATGGAAAAATGGGATTATTACTATATAACCTATCTTGATGTTTCAGTCAATGGCTTACAGGTGGGTGGTCAGGTGCGGTATCATGGGATAGAGGTTGGCAAAGTTGATGAGATAAAAATCTCCTCTGAAGACGTAACCAGAGTAAGAATAAAAATCAGTATCACTGCTGGAACTCCCATTAAAACTGATGTGGAGGCTCATCTGGTGCTGGTGGGAATAACGGGACTAAAAATCGTAGAATTAACTGGGGGCAGCAATGAAGCAGCTTCCTTAAAATCAGGCAGCGAGATCACTCCGGGAGTTTCGGTACTGGACAATATAACAGGCAAAGCAGAAGTGATGGCAGAGAAGCTGGAAATGATCATGAATAATATTCTGGAGATCACTAATACAGAAAATCAGCAGAGACTATCCTCAATCCTTAGCAGTGTTGATACAATTTTGATTGCTAATCAGGAACCGATAAATCATATCGTAGTCAATCTTGACAGTACCACAGCCGAATTAACCCAGATGCTGCATACAACTAATGAAGTTCTCTTACGTATAAATTCGATTATTCAGTCGGGGAAAGTGGATACATTACTAAACAACTTTACGGATGTTTCGTCAGAATTAGCGGATTTGAAATTAGTTGAAATGGTTAATGAGTTGAATGTCACGATCCTTCAAATCAATCAGACAGTTAAAAGAATAGATCTATCATTTGTAAAGAATCAGCAGGATGTAATAGATATGATTGAATCTATGCGAGAAGCAGCCAGTTATTTGGAAGATTTTTCCAGACGGATATCGGAAGACCCCACGTTGTTATTAAGAAGCAGGCGCAATTAAGGCAGGATAGGAATATGCAAAGTAATAAGAATTATTTATCAGTAATCATTTTTTTAATTTTTCTGGCAGGATGTAGTGTTAGCGAGATGATGGAGAAGCAGTATTACATTTTTGATTATAATGATCAAGATGAAAGAACAGACTTGTTTCTGGAAAACGCACTACCATATTCAGTGGTCATCCAGGATGCACGAATTTCTCAAACCTACACCCGCAAACAGATAGTTAAAAGACATTATGGTCCACAGATCCGCTATCTGGATTATCATCTATGGGGAATCAGATTGCAGGATGCTATTCCTGATCTGGCAACTACACGAATTAATAAATATAACATTTTCGAGAGCGCAGATCGTACAATGACAGTTGATTACCCGGATTATCAAATCAATATTGTGGTAAATAATCTGGAAATATATGAAACTGCTTATCTTTCTGAGGCGCATCTGAATATCGAGTTTTCCTTTGGGAAATTGAATGATACGGGAAAAGAAATCCCTGATGTAAATATTACTTATAATATCGACCGAACTGCCCGAATTCAAAAGGATGATATAGAAGCTTTCGTCCAGGCAGTGAATGAAATGATCCTTCAGGAGACAGATAATTTTGTTGTCCAGATACTCAACAAATTTACAGGTTTTAAAGACCTGAAAGAATCTGAAACAGGTGTAATCTCAAGATATGAGGAAGTAGATTATTCCGCAGAAGTAATTGGCGATACAATCTCAACTGATGAGCGAGGGATTGGTCTATTATATCTGCCAAATCTTTCCGGCGAAGATAACGAACCTTATTACTATGTATATGGTAAAAGGGGAGAAACGGCGGGAAGTGCCAGAATGGGTGAAGAATTACCTCTTAAGGAAGGGACATATAATGTGGAATATGGCTCACTGCGAGAGTCCCATATGATGTCAAAGAAAGTTGAAATCAAACCTCGCTGGCGCTATAATGTAGAACCTGACTGGGGATGCCTGATCGTGGATGTGATGGATGAGCAGCGAAATTATGTTAAGGTCAGTTACACTATTTATGATAATGAAGATGGTTTTGACTATGGTATAGATTATCCTGCAGATGTCAATCTGGGAGAAAAAACTAATATCTGGGTACTGAAACCGGGAACATATAAGATAACCTTAAATAGTGAATCCTTTAATTCATACAGGGACTTTACGACAATTGAAGTAATGGAAAATGTCTGCCAGCGTCTGTCACTGATAGTGGAAGAAGAAGATAATACGGGGATTTATTCACTCATCGGCGCCGGAGTGCTAAATGAAGCGGATTCGCAAAAGCGGAATACTAATTGGATTCTCGGCAGTGCCATTCACATGAATGTTAATTTGAATACGGATAATTCTGAGAATAAAGATGAGACCAAGCTAACAATAAATGTAAACGCCCAGCTTGATAATTCTGCTTATTACAAGAGAGGAAGATTGCAATATACTCTTAAAAATCTGATTGAACTCGGAACAAATAAGGATGAAGACTATGATCAGTTCCGGGTTGATCTGGATGATTTTGATCTTAAGAATACTGTAATTTTTAACGTGATTTCAGTATTTGGATTTTATGGCAGATTTGACATGAATACACATTTTTTCCCTGTTCAAGCCTATGACCTCAATTACATAAAAATCTCTTCAAGCGGCGATACATTGGCGACAGGAGTTAATGCTCATTCCATGGATACCAGCCCTTCATTCTTTCCAATGACACTCAAAGAAGGATTTGGTCTTAATTTCCAATTCCTGAATACTGCCAGAGCCAATATGAATCTCCGCGTAGGGCTCGGTTCACGGCAGGATCTTCGCAAAGACGTCTTTTACTATTCTAAGGATTGGCCTGATTCTCTTGCAGTTCCGGTTATAACGTATAAAGTATATAAAGAGGAAGAATCGAGTTATGATGAAGGGATTGAAGCCTCGTTAGTGGGAGACCTTCAAATCCTCAGAAATGTCAATTATTCGTTGTCTGCTGATTTTCTCTTCCCTTTTGAAGCCGATAAAAACTATACAATGGATCTGGAAAATATTTTCAATGTAAAGCTGTTTAAATATATTTCTCTTGATTACCGTCTCAAGTTCTCAAAGGAATCTGATACTAAGGCAGATTATATTACCACTCAGCAAAGCCTCTTTCTAAGATTCACTTATCTATTGCGCTAAGAACAATGATAATTTCCGGATCCACAGTAAGTTTTGAAGGTGCTCTTAATAAGGAAACCATTCCTGTTATAATGAATGGGTTTATTAAAATTCCGTTGAACCAGATCAGAATTTTTGATCTCAAACTGGTGGACAAAATAGACAGTTCGGGAGTCGTTTTTATTGATTACTTACGTAAGCGGTTTCCTGATGCCAGTTTAGATAATATTCCTCCGGAGATTGAGCATACGCTTAATGCTTTTCAAGGTGGATTAAAAGAAGAAATTAAGGAACCGGTAAAACCGGGTTATTTTGAGAGAACTGGTGATGTCATCTTCAAGACCCTGCAACAATCCAGGGAAGTCATGTATCTGCTCTCGGATGTGTTATACTGGTCAATAGTGGGTATTTTTAACCACAAAGGTCAAAGAAAAGATTCTGTGATCCAGCAGATGCTTCTTATTGGTATTGATGCTATTCCCATTATTGCTCTCTTATCCTTCATACTGGGTCTTATTCTGGCACTACAATCTGCTGCCCAATTGCACCAGTTCGGGGCTGATATATACCTGGCAGACCTTATTTCGGTTACTATGATTTCAGAAATGGGACCAATACTCACGGCAATAATGGTTTCCGGTAGAAGCGGTTCCGCCATTGCCTCGGAAATTGCTACAATGACCGTTACCGAAGAGATAGATGCTCTCAAAATGATGGCACTCAATCCAATCAGGTTTGTGGTTGTCCCCAAATTTCATGCTATGACGATCTGTATGCCATTATTAGTTACTTTATCAATGTTTGTGGGCATTCTGGGTGGGGCAATTATCGGTTTCTACTATCTGGATATTGCTCCGGGTTTATTCTGGGCACGGGTTTTCAGTGTTATATCACTACGTGATTTCACAATTGCTCTTGGCAAGAGTATTGTTTTCTCGTGGGTCATAGTAATTATTGGTGTATATTATGGACTTAACGTCAAAGGTGGGGCAGAAGGCGTAGGCAAAGTCACCACTGCTTCAGTGGTCGCTTCCATTTTCTGGATTATTGTCCTCGATGCCATTAACAGCCTGATCTTTTATTATAATTAATATGAATGATAATATTATTGAAGTTCGCAATCTGATCGCCAAATATGGCGAGAAAATCATTCTTGATAACATCAGTGTGGATATCAAAGTTGGTGAAATTACCGTGATTCTGGGTAGCAGTGGCTGCGGAAAAACCACACTCCTTAAGAATATTCTCAGGCTGTATGAACCTTTTTCCGGCAGTGTTAAGATTTTTAATGAAGAAATAACTACTATGGATGAGTTGGAATATAATAAAGTACTCAAGCGAATTGGTGTACTTTTTCAAGGTGGAGCTTTGCTGAACTCAATTTCTGTTGCTGAAAACCTCGCTATTCCTCTGGAGCAACATACCAGGTTACCGTCTGAGATCAAGGAGAGAATAATAAATTTAAAACTTGATCTGGTTAACCTTGCTTATGCCAAATATTTAAGTCCATCCGAACTTTCTGGTGGTATGAAGAAGCGGGTTGCTCTTGCCCGGGCTATCACACTTGATCCGGAATTGCTGTTTTGTGATGAGCCTTCCGCCGGATTGGATCCCATCACCAGCGCCAGCCTCGATAAACTAATTCTTAATCTCAAACAAAAGCTAAAGATGTCTATTGTCATCGTTACTCATGAACTTGCCAGCATTCACCGTATCGCTGACTCCATTATCTTTCTGCATAAAGGCAAGATGCTCTATCATGGCAGCCTAAAAGATGCCGGAAATGCCAATATCCCGGAAATAGATGAATTCTTTGAAACGGGTAAATTTGACTGAAAAATGACTTTGTACATAATATTTTCAATATGTTATCTCTCAGGACGTTATTAAAATGCATTTTATTGATCCTACATTTATTCTGGTAATTGTTGCCTTGATATTTGCCATGATCGCTCAGCAGCAGGTTATGGGAAAATATAAAAAATATGCTAAAGTGCCAAATTCCATTGGCATGACTGGTGCCCAGATTGCCAGACGCATGCTTGATGACCATAGTTTGCAGAATATCGTAATTCAGAGAATTCAAGGTTCTTTAACTGATAATTATCATCCTATCAAAAAAACCATATTTCTCTCTGAAGGTGTTTTTGACAGCTATTCCATTTCTGCTATCTCAATTGCTGCCCATGAAACCGGACATGCTCTTCAGTATGCTTCAGGTTATCTCCCTGTTAAGCTTCGGGGTAACCTGGTCCCATCTGCCAATCTTGGCTCTACTCTAGCTTTTCCGATGTTTATTTTCGGATTGCTTTTCTCGATTCCATTTCTGATGGACCTCGGCATCTGGCTGTTTGCTGCTGCTCTTATCTTTCATGTGATAACACTGCCTGTGGAATTTAATGCTTCGCACAGAGCTATTCAATATTTGAAAACTAATTATCTCCATGATTCTATGGAGCTTAACGGAGCAAAGGCTGTTCTTAACGCTGCTGCACTTACTTACGTTGCTTCCACTTTGATGGCACTGGCGCAGTTCCTCCGGTTGATTATTCTCAGGGGTTCTCGACGTTGATAGCTTCCCACCCTTTTCCCCGCTTTATACTTCGGGAAAATCTTGGTAAACTGGCTCGTAATCTTCGCTTACTCGGCTATGATGCCGCAGTTTACCAGAATATCAGTTTTCACAATCTCTCTCGCATTGCCTCACGGGATAAGAGGATTATTCTCACCCGCTCGCAACAGGAAGCTAAGAGAAAAAACCTTAATCCGGTCTTACTCATTAATTCTGATGATATTGATGAGCAATTACGCGAAATCTCCAGTATTTTGGAATTTAAGGAAGATTGCATCTTCTCTCGCTGCTCACTTTGTAATAAATTACTTTACGAAATTGATAAGGAAAAAATAATTAATTCTGTTCCTGAGTATGTGATTTCTCAAAACTCCAGTTTTCGGATTTGCCGGTTTTGCGGTCATATTTACTGGAAGGGAGATCATTATCAGGCAATTTTGAGGCGCCTGAAAAACCTGTTTGAGGAAGGAAAGGTATGAAAAAAATATTAGGCTTGTTATTAATTGTCTTCTTTATCTCATCACTTACTGCTGCTACACGTTACCAGTTGAAAGAATACCCCTTCTATTCCGGGATCAATGTCAATATGTTCCGGCTCTCCGGCAACGGTGCCCCCGGCTCGCTTGCCAGGTTCAATTTCGGTGCCAGGCTCGGATACAATTATACTCAAAATTTTGCCTTCGAAATTGCTGGAAATTATGGTAAAATACAATCCCAATATACTCAATATGCAAATG
>CAZAHZ010000075.1:0-12529 GCA_964485055.1 uncultured Candidatus Cloacimonadota bacterium | reverse complement strand
TTCGTGATTGGGAATTGAATATTGAATGTAATGTAATCCAGACCAGGATGGTCTGTGTACGCAAAAATCTAGAGCAAGATGTGAGACGGGGTCGGTGACTGGTGACTGGTGACTCGTGATTTGGAATGGAAAATTGAATGTAATGTAATCCAGACCAGGATGGTCTGGTTACGCAAGTCACCGTTCACTGATTACCGATTATCGATCACCAGTCACTTTTCACAACATTTGAATGGGGTATAAACAAAGTTGACAGGCGGGAGGGCTGGTAAAACAAACAAATTTAGTACAGGGATGTATCAATATGCTGTTAATCGTGGGTGAAAGAGATTATGTTGTATGGAACGAATTATGCTTATTGGATAATATCTAATAAAATGGAGATAATATATTTTGTAGGAGGTATTGAGATGTACAGGAAGATGATTTATTTTTTATTATTGTTATTACCCGTTGTATTAGGGGCAGATTTTGGAGAATTAAATTCAATCAAAGAGATGGAAGAGAATGAATATTTTTATCTGGATAGCGAAAAGGGATGTTCAATCCAGGGCGAATATCTGACTTATGCGATACTGGGAATAAACGAGGAGACAGAGGAATCGTGGCTGGAGGTGTATCGTTCGGATGATGGGGGCGAGACATTTGAGAGTGAGGAATTGATGAACTGGGAAGGGTTGCCGGAGACAGCGGAATTTGGCTGGTACTTGAATGGTGAGAATTTCTATTTTAAACCGCAGGTGATGACGTCTTCTGAGGGCAGTCTGAGGATATTTTTTGAAGACGTAGTGAGTGGTGAAGTGATGGTGGCGAGTACGGAAGAATACTGGGGAGAATTCAGTATTAGTGAGTCGCTATATACGGATTATTTTAAGAATCCATATTTATGGCAGGATGGAGACACTATCTGGGGGATGGAAGCAGAGCATAGTCCAGCTCCAGTCTGCTGTTTTCAGGAATATATGAATGCGATGGTGAGTGTGAATAGTTCTGAAGAAAACCTGGATCTCATGAAATATTGGGGACCGGATGTACTGGAAGGGGAGGTATGTGTAAATTCCGATATCTGGATCCAGCAGGCAGGAGGTGGAACAAACGAGAGTTGGCCCACATTCTATTCCCTGGTGATAACAGGAAACGCAATAATGGATTTTTCGACAAGTCAACCAGCAATAAACTCAGCACCGATGGATATAATATTTCGGGGAGGATATATACAAGAATACGCAGAGGAGTCGGGATTAATAGAATTGCCGGAACTGGCAGAAGATGTGCGGGCAAATGGATTTATACTTACTAATTCGATAGATAGAGATATACTTTGTGTTAAGATAGACGGGATGACTGCTATCTGCCGTTATGCGGATATTGTCTATGAAGAGATGGAATTTACAGTATATAACAGTTACCCCGATGGTCAACATCCGGAATTAGCGATAGGTGATTCCATCTGGACGAATGTAGTGCAGGTGCCGCATATAGATTGGGATGATGGGAATTTTGCTTTAGCGGTGGATAATTCTTCGGTATTCTGCTGGTGTGAGTTGTGGATTGAGGGAAGCGTGTCCGGTCATCAGACCTGGGCAAGTGCGGATACGGTTTATATCTCCAATGATATAGTTTATGAGAGCGTGGAACCGGGTGAAGAAGTGCCGGCAGATTGTCCGGATATGTTTGGCTTGATCTCGGAGAAGAGTATCCTGATCAAATATAAGCACTGGGATCCCAACCAGGAAGAGCTAATAACGGCGAATTGTGATGATGTGATCATTTATGGAGCTTATGCCGCACTGGGAGTGGCAGAGCCAGGATATCCGTATCCGGGCTATCAGGAAGGGATACTCACTTATGAATATCAGCATCCGCACGGGTCAACGCCGGACTTTACGGGAATTAGTCCCTATACCGGCAATGATACTCTGTTCACCGATATAGATTTTCATAAATACGTGATGCCACCGGCAGAGGGTTATACGGGAAATCCCGGATTTATCCTGCATTCCAACCCTCCGGCAGGGGGATATGATTGTTGCGGATATCCTTATGAAGATCCTGCCTACGGTGATCAGGAGACAGCTCCTTATGGGACAGATAAGCCGTTTTATAATCCGGTTTACCCTGAGAGCAGTGAGGATATAGTCTTTGATCGGGGCTGGATACGGGCATTTGGCTCCATAGCCCAGCGTCGGCGGGGATTTTCGCACCGGTCAGGTATTGATTCCTCGAATCATCTTAATAATGAAATTAATGATGAAGAATATCTTTATGGAGGAATGCACACTTCCACAGGTTATGGAAAGGATATGCATTATGACATTCGGATGCACAATAATATTTATCCGCCCGATTTCGTGAAGGTGGATAATTATTTCAAGCAGTATTCAGCGATATGCCGGCGGAGCGGATTTGACCTGGCAGAACCGGAAGACATGGGAAGCGAGGAAATCAGAGCAGACTACTGGATAAAGCTGCTGGAAGCAGATAATGACGGAGATGAATTTGTAGTGCTGGTATATTATTCCAGCGAGATCATAGAAGTGATCTATAGCGGGGGCGGAGAACTGCATAAAGAATTTATATCAATAGATGAGGTTGCGGATATTCATTCAGAATTGCGGGAAGTATATCGTGATGGTGATTACATATATATAGAATCGGATGAAAGACTGTATCGTTATGAATTAGGGGGCGAAGTGCCGATAGAGGTGGTGACGGATTTCCTGGAGCCTGAGGAATGGCACGGAATAGAGTGGAATGACAGAGGAGATGGGCTGCTGCTGGAATTAGCGGAAGGAAGTTATTTAATAGCCGCCAGCGTGTTGAATGAAGAGACAGGAGAATTTGAGGTACTGGTCAGTTATCCCCTGGAGACAGCGGATTTTCTGTATGACATCTATGAAGCACTTGATTTTGATTATCACTGTGAAGAGAATGGTGAGATAGTGGCAACCTTTGCCAGACGTGATAATCCGGAGGACGAATATTACAGAGATCTATATCAAATGCGGGGAGTGATAGAAATACTGCCGGAGGGAGAGAGTGAGATAACACCTGCGGCGGCGGGGGAACTGGAGCTATATCCCAACCCATTCAATCCGGAATTAACAGTGAGTTACAGTCTGGCGAAAGCGGAAAGGATTGAGATAGCAGTGTATAATCTAAGGGGAGAAAGGGTGACAACGCTGTTGACAGGTGAGATGGAGGCGGGCAAGCAGGAAATTGTCTGGAATGGCAGAAATGGACTGGGTGAGCTGTGTGGCAGCGGAATGTATTTTGTGCAAATGACAGCCGGAGATCAGCGGTATTTGAAGAAAGCGATATTATTGAAGTAAAGAGTGAATATAGAACACTGATAATACGGATTTGACGGAAAGACACAGGTCTTTTTTGGAAGAGGAAGCATGGCTGTGAGACTACTAAGACTTATAGGTCTGATGGGACTTATAAGTCTTATAGTCTTACAGAGAAATTAATTTCAACATATATTTAATTATCAAACGTCAGCGGTATTTTATAATTTTGGAATGAAAGTTGCTGCTGAATGTTAAGAGAATAAAGATAGGATAGGAATAATTATGAAAAATTATATTTTTGTTTTACTAGCTGTTTTATTGAGTGCAACGTTATGGGGCGACTGGGTGGAAGTATCCGGTTTTGAGGGCAATTCTTTAGTAGAGTATGAACAATCGGAGAGGAGTGCTATCAATCTGGAATTTAATCTTGATGGTTACGAAAGGGAAGAAATATTAAAATCAGGGACAGGCTTTTCGAGGATCATTTATAAAGGCGAAGGCAGTCTGCTGGAAGTCGGGATGCCTGATGTGCCCGTATTTACGCGATTGATAGCCATAGCGGATGAGGGAGATGTAACGCTAAATATTATATCCAGTGATTACGAAGTTATTGATAATATTATTGTATATCCGCAGGAAGAATTATTAACAGACAGTGAACCCAGGCGGGATACATTTACTATTAATGAAGAATATTACAGCAAAGGTGGAATATATCCGAAAGAGACAGCGATGGCAGGAGAGCCGGTAATTATGCGTGATCTGCGGCTGGTAGCAGTGTCCTTTTGTCCTTTCCGTTATGATGCATCGAGTAATAAGCTATTTATTTATCATAATATCAGCGTGGAACTGATAACAACAGGGCAGGGCGGGATAAACAGCCGGAACGTAACGCGTAAACCTTCGAGAGCTTTTACGGGGATCTATGAATCCACGGTACTAAATTATGCAGAAGTGGCAGGCACGAGAGATGAATATCAGCGACCAGCGATACTCTTTATCGCACCTGACAATAATAATGTGGCGACTAATCTGGCATATCTGACGGATTGGAAGGAGAAGAAAGGATTTGAAGTCACAAGTGTGAATACTGACGTAACCGGGACAACAAGTACTGCAATCAAGAATTATATTCAGGAAGCGTATGATGATTGGGAAAATCCCCCAGAATATGTGGTGCTGGTGGGAGATGCTAATGGGTCAATAATGATACCGGCATGGTATGAAACCTGGAGCAACGATGGAGGAGTTGGAGACCAGCCCTATTCTCAACTGGAAGGCTCGGATATATTAGCAGATGTGATAATTGGCAGGCTTTCAGTGAATAATGTAACGCAATTGCAAACGATGATAGCTAAGGCAATAAATTATGAGAGAGAGCCGTATCTAACTAACGAGGACTGGTTTGAGAAAGCAACGCTGGTATCAGATGGCGGAGACTCCAAACAGGCAGTCTGTAAAGCAGTAAAGACGCATATCCAGAGTTATAATGAGGCATTCAGCTTTGGAGAACACTATAATGGCAATGTGTCTTATGGTCTTGATCAGGAAATAAATAATGGTACAGGATATATTTGCGCTCGATGTGGTGGTGGAATGAGTGGCTGGGGAGAATATAACATCAATTCCTTAACAAATGGCTGGATGCTGCCCTTTATGACTATGGTCACGTGCTATACCGGTGACTTTAGTGCAACCTGCCTATCAGAGTCGTTTACCAGAGCCGGCACACCATCAAATCCCAAAGGAGGTCTGGCTGCTATAGGTTCAGCAACGGGACTGACCTCAACATGTATCAATAACTGCATAACAGCAGGGATCTTTTATGGATTATTTGTCGAGCAGGTATTTACTCCTGGTGGGGCACTTGTGCGAGGCAAACTAAGTCTTTATCAGCAATATCCGCAAAATCCCAATAATCAGGTAAGTGTGGCATCTCACTGGAATAATCTTATGGGTGATCCCTCGATTGATCTATGGACTTCAGTTCCTGAGGCAATGATCGTATTTTATGATGAAGAAGTCTCTCAGGGAACAAACTATATGCAGGTATATGTGATTGAGAGTGATGGAACTCCACTGGAAGGAGCCTGGGTGACAGCACGGGGCAGTGATTACTATCATACAGGTTACACAGATAATAACGGAGTATATTACCTTGATCTTGAGGGAGTGATATTATCCGATACTTATGAATTGACAGTTACGAATCATGATAAAATACCTTTTGAAGAAGAATTTACAATTGTAGAGGCGGAAGTAAATCTTGATATAGACCAATTACTGCTGGATGATACGAATAATGACGGAATACCTAATCCCGGAGAAGAAATCAATCTGGAGCTAACGGTAGGCAATTATGGCAGCAGCAGTGCAGCAGGGATCAGTGCAGAACTGGAATCGCATAATGATTATGTGATCGTAACCACAGCCAGTGCTGATCTGGATGATATTGCCGGTGGAGGCACAACGACGAATTCTGAACTCGCTATCTCAATAGATGCAGCAGCACCAGGAGGGATCAGAGCTCAATTGGAGCTAATATTAACAGCAGATCGAGAAGTGTGGACAATTCCGATATTTCTGGATATTGCCGGAGCATTATTGAATGTGACATCTTACCACGTAGCAAATATAAATGGGATAATAGATCCAGGAGAAACCGTGGATATCTATATAACCACCGAGAATATTGGAGAGCTGGCGGCAATGAACGTATCAGGAGAACTCTTAAGCGAGAATCACCGGTTGACCGTGATTGACAGTCTGGGTGAATTTGGCTCAATAATGCCGGGAGAAGAAGCCTCCAATAATATAAACCGGTTCACAATATCAGCCAGCAGTGCAATACTTCCGGGAACGCAGATGCCTGTCAGCATTCATTTCACAAATCCAGACGGTTATGACAATATAGTCTCATTTCTTTTAGAAATAGGCACCGTAACTCAGAGCGATCCGCTGGGACCTGACGCATACGGTTATTATTGTTATGATGACGGAGATGGAAGTTATCTTGACTGCCCGTCATATAACTGGGTTGAGATTTTTGGAGTTGGAGACAATCTGGGTATTTATTCCTCTGGAAGTTCCGCAACACTGGGAGACGTAGATTTACCGGAAGAATTTACTTTTGTTTTTTATGGAGAAACTTATGATCTGATAACAGCATCAACATCGGGCTGGATAAGTCCAGGAGGCACTGATGTTGCCTCTTTTATGAACTGGACAATACCGGGAGCTCACGGACCGAGTCCAATTATTGCAGCTTTCTGGGATGATCTATATTCTGGTTCAGGACAAGTGCTGACCTATTTTGATGCAAATCAGCACTATTTTATCATCGAATGGCATAATATGCATAATTTATATAATAATGTGATAGAAACCTTTCAGATCATACTCTATGATCCCAATTTTTATCCAACCACATCAGGTGACAGTAATATAAAAATCCAGTATCAGGAATTTAACAACGTTAATACCGGACAATACTCATATCACAGTGCTCAACATGGTCAATACTGCACGATCGGTCTGGAAGATCAGAGCGGAACTATCGGGTTACAATATACATTTAATAATGCCTATCCTACAGCAGCCAAGCCTTTAGGAGATGAGACGGCAATCTTTTTTACAGTTCAGCCAATACCTCAGGACACACCGTATCTCGCGGTTGCAGATTATTCAGCCTTTTCAGGTGATGATGGATTCATTGAATCGGGAGAGGATGCGAGTATCAATATTGTGCTGGAAAACATAGGCGGGGAGACAGCCAATGCAGTTGAAATCAGTATTACTGAAAGTGACCAGTATATTGAAATAATAGAAGCATCTGCCACCTGTGAGCAAATATCAGCAGATGAAATGATTGAACTAGATGATGCCTTTAGAATATCGGTCAGCGAAAATGTACCGGACTTTTATACATTTACCTTGAATGTCAGCCTGGAATCACAGGAAGGCTCCTGGAACCAGATCATAATTTTTACAGCCTATCATGCGAATACATTTGCCGTTGATCTCGATAGTATAGCGGTAGAGTTATTATGGGGTGAACAGACGAGCAGGACTTTTACGCTATCAAATATTGGTGACCTGCCGGTAAATTTCTATGTCAGGATAGATGAAACATATTTTATGGGGCGTGGTATTGCCGGCTCATATATCACCTGTGATACGGGATCATTTACGCCGGGAGAGACAACCACGTGGACTTATACAGTGTATAATGCTTCTGAAGACAATGAATGGGTGAGTGATGTCTGGCTGGATTATCCACTGGGCGTAACGGTTCTTTATGCCAGTTATGTAGTTGGCGGAGAGGGTGGAGATATGATCTGGGACGGAACTACAGGGGCAGGACAAAGAATAAACTGGCATGGATTAACTACTAGTGGCTGGGGAGTGCTGCATCAATATGATTATGCAACGTGGGAAGTCAGAGTAGAATTGAGCAGTGAGTTTGCCGGTGATATGACAATTGGCTGGGAAATAGGCGGAGATGGTTTTGGAGTCGAACCTCATAATGTGACAGGTGACATCTATATGTTATACCCGCTCAGATGGATCAATCTTGACACTTCCTCCGGGACGCTGGGAGCAAATGAATCATGTGTGATAACAGCAAACTTTGATACAAGCGATATTGAGGAAGCTGAACATTCCTGTAATATTGTTATCACCTCCGATAGCTGGGACGGCAAAACAGTTCCCGTGGTACTGTCACCAATCCTGAATAATAATGATGAATTTGTAATTGAAAATGGAAAATGGAAAATTGAAAATTATCCCAATCCCTTTAACCCGGAAACGACAATTTCTTTCTTTACCACAGAGTGCACAAAGCACACAGAGTTATCTATTTATAATGTAAAAGGTCAAAGAGTGAGGACATTAGTGGATGAGATATTACCTGCTGGTCAATATACAGTTATCTGGGATGGGTGCGATGATAAGCAAATGGCAGTATCATCCGGTATTTACTTCTATAGATTAAAATCAGGGAGTGAAGAATTACAAGGCAAAATGTTAATGCTCAAGTAAAAAAATATTGAGTTAAGATGCGAATGCAGATTGACTTAAGATTTTTTGGTGGAGGAGAGGGCGCAGAAGTAAAGCGAACATAAAGAAAATAATAGTTGACAGGCAAAACGGGTTTGGCATAAAATTGTAATATAAGAAAATTGCCAAAGGGAGGGCAATAATGCTGAACCTGATAAAATGGCATGGAAAATGAGATAAGCAGTAAACCGCTGCAGGGGCATAGAGCATAAGAAGAGAAAAAGGGAAGGGGCAGGACCAAAAACTGAACTTTTATAGAAATTGATCGAATAGCTTTTATGTCTGACTGTTGGAAGAAGCACCTGTACAAAGTTTTGTTGTGTAGAAGGAGAATATTTGATTTATGCGATTTTGCGAATAAGGTTAGCTGGTTAAGTTAATTAAATTCATCAAACTGGAGGTGATGATGAAAAAAAAGTTACTTGTTTTGTCACTGTTGTTAATTTTTCTGGGGCAATTAATGTCTTTCAGTGAGCCGCTGGAGATCGAATCTGATCTTAACGGTGAATTACTGCTAAACTATGAGAAAAATATCAGAAAAGTGGATGGCAAATTATGGATATTATACTATGATGCAGCGTTATATCCACTCACGTCATATTTAAAAATTGCAAGGGAGCAGGATGACGGCAGCTTTGAGATCAGCATATTAAGTACGATGTGGATAGATATTTCGGCAAAGCGGATGCTTGATTGCACATTTGTGGTGCAGGACGAGGATGTGACGATACTATATCAAAAGACGAATTTTAATATAACTGATGTGCGGGTATATAAGATCCATTCCGATGATCTGCTGGCAACTCATCATGAAAACGAGTTTTCCAGTCAATATAACAACATTGTGGATATGTCGCTGGAGCTGGCAGACAATGAGCAGATCCTGGTACTGTTGCGAGGTCAGCTATATAATAACTGCGATATGCAATGCCTTTATTATGAATATAGGAACGGAAAAGAATTTACCGGATCTGATTACTTCGATGGACCAGTTTACAGCAAAGATGATATTTACATTCGTCAGACAGCAGGGGGAACAAACCAGGGCTGGCCCACATTTAATGGATTTGTAGTCAGTGAACACAGGATCATGGATGCCAGCACAGGACAGCCGGCGGTTAACTCAGCACCGATGGATCTTATATTCAGAGAAGGGTATATCGAAAATTCTGGCTGTATAAACATGTCAGCAGGTGTTGCTGCTGCCATCAGAGCAAACGGATATATACTGGCTAATTCCATGGACCGTGATATCTGCTATGCCAAGATAGATGGCGGATCAGCAACTTGCAGATATGGAGATATTGTCACAGAGCGAGATACGTTCACAGTCTATAATTCATTCCCTGATTTAACGCATCCTAATTTTCCAGTTGGAGATTCTATCTGGACGAATTATATTGATGTACAGACAATAGACTGGGATGAGGGAACATTTACTGTTTCCATCAATAACGGATCTGTATTCTGCTATTGCCAGCTTTGGATAGAAGGCAATGTAAGCGGCAGGATGACCTGGGGTTGTGCTGATACAATATATATCACCAATGATTTGACTTATCAAAGTATAACACCTGGAGATCCACCTGATGAGGGTGTTTGTGGTGACATGCTTGGTCTGGTTTCGGAAGAAAGCATAATGATCAAGTATAAGAACTATGACCCATGGCTGGAGACTATCAATACAGATAATTGCGATGATATTTATATATATGGTGTCCTGGCAGCTTTGGGAGAGCCTTTGACGGGTAACGGGTGGGATGATTGGACAGCAGGAAATCTGGGAGTGGAATTTCTGCATCCGCATGGCAGCACACCGGAATATGAAATAACTGTGCCCGGAGGAGGACGGGAGCTATATCCATATCCCGATCTGAATAAGTTTGTTTACAGTGATGTGCAATATTACAGTGGTGATCCGGGATTTATCATGCACAGTAACGATATACCGGCGGGATATCCCTGTTGCGGTTATCCTTATGAAGATCAGAATTATGGTAATGGCATCACACCGCCGTATGGTGCAGATTATCCTTTATATAATCCGGTCTATCCTGAGAGTAGTGATGACATCGTATTTGACCGCGGCACGATACACTTTTATGGAGCTTTGTATGAGCGCGGGTTTCATGATATCCGCTGCAGCGGTGTAGCAGGCAGCCCTCAGCACCCTTCTATGGAATGGCTGCCGGAACTGAATGAGTTTGGCGGACCTCATGCAGCCTGTGGTTATGAGATGGATATGCATTACGATGAACGATTAAATTACCAGAATATGTATCCTCCGGAAATCTACCTGCTAATAGAATCACCCCCCGAGCACAGAGTAACGATCCTGCATTCAACTAATGGAGGTAATACCTTTGTGCAGCGCTATGATCAATTGCGGGAAGATATCGGGATAATCAGCCGGCAGAAACTCCAGACCGTTGAGGAGGAAGGGATAATAAAGTTTTTATACACAACAAATGCAGCTTATGAACTGGCAAACTGGAATACAAATTCCTTCTGTTTTAGCAGGCAGACATTATCTTATGATGATTTCAGTGGAAATATCAGGTTAATGCGAATATATGATGGGGACTTGTATTTTAAGGATGATGAACATATCTTCCAGTTGGAAAATATTTATTTTTACCCGATGGCAAGCCTGATAATGAACGATTATTATGGTTTTTATTATAAATACAATGACCGCCTGATGTGGGAAGCGGAATGGCAGAGCAATGATCTGGAATTTACATTCTATGAGGGTGATCAGAACTGGCAGTTTACAGAAATAGGAGAAAGTGTCCTGGAGCATGGCAGCGGGATAGACCAGAATAACCTGGTTGAGTTTTATTTGAACTGCACTGAAGAAGGAGAGGGGCAATTATTCCTGCACGTTAATGAATATGGACAAGACGGTCTATTTCTGGCTCGGGGGATTATCGAAGGACTGCCTCTTGATAATCCCGATGAAATACCGGGGATGCTGAGTTTGTTATCCTATCCAAATCCGATATATACTAACTGTAACCGTAATGAAACTATAACAATCGAGTATAACATTGGTGCGGGAAACACGGGGAGCTTGAAACTTTTTAATATTCGGGGGCAATGCCTGCAGGAATGGCAGTTATCCGGACGAGATGAGCTGCAATGCAGCACAGCTAAGCTGAGCAGTGGCATATACCTGCTGGAATTAGAAACCAGTGGTCAGCATCTGGAGCGGAAATTATCCGTAGTTAAATAGAGAGATAAAACGTAGCAGAAGATAAAAAAAAACAGCCACCAGCAAAAACTGATGGCTGTTTTTTTATTAAATTACTCATCAAAAGCTTTATCGGTAGTCCAAACCTTCCAGACATTACCCACAAGATCGGGACCTGGTCTCAAAGTATCTTTTCCGGGTTTCCAGCCGGAGGGAGTAGCTTGAGAGCCTTTACTTTCCCGCACCAGTTGAAATGCCTGGATCTGGCGAAGAGTTTCTGAAATATTTCTGCCCACCGGAGGAGTAAGTACTTCAAAGCCCTGGATTATTCCATCCGGATCAATAATGAAGCGCCCACGAGTTTCCACTCCGCCTTTTTCATCATAAATACCATAGATAGTGCCGATTTTACCACCTGCATCAGAGATCATTGGGAAAGGTACACCACCTTTTACCATTTTAGAAAGTTCAAAATCGTTCCACATTTTGTGAACGAAAATACTATCTACACTTACAGAGAATACTTCCACACCGAGTTTCTGGAACTCAGGATATTTTTCGGCAACTGCCGAAACTTCCGTAGCTCAGACGAAAGTGAAATCACCGGGATAAAAACATAAAACAATCCATTTTCCCAGATAATCTGAGAGTTTAACATTTACAAATTTACCTTTGTGGTAAGCAGCCGCAGTAAATTCGGGCATTTTTTGTCCAACCTTGATCATGTTTTCCTCCTTTTTAGGGATTGGCTGTTGCAAGTCCATGTTTTCTTGAGGTTCCTCGCCAAGACTAGTTTCCGGTCGAGTGCAACCTACATCTAATTCTTCTGTCATGTCAGCACTTCCTTATTGATATTAATAAACTGATACTATTGATATAATTGTCAACTGAAAAAATAAATCTGGCATCCCCCTGAAATTTTAAAAATATTTCCTCTACCGTAGGGGCTGACCCATGTGTCTGCCCTTATATAACCTGAATC
>CAZAHZ010000074.1:11415-12681 GCA_964485055.1 uncultured Candidatus Cloacimonadota bacterium | reverse complement strand
TTATGGGAAAGGAGTTATACAAGACTATAAGGAAGCAGTGAAATGGTATAAGTTTGCCGCTAAGCAAGGACACTCAGAAGCACAATTAAATTTTGGAAGATGCCTTGAGCAAGGAATTGGAGTAACACAAGACACTGATGAAGCTGTGAAATGGTATAGGTTAGCTGCAGAGCAGGGAAATACGCTAGCACAACTTTATTTAGGATTTTGCTATCTATGTGGAATTGGAATTATACAAGACTATAAGGAAGCAGTGAAATGGTATAGATTATCTGCAGAGAAAGGAAACTCATATGCACAATTTAATTTAGGAAGTTGCTATGAGAATGGAAATGGAGTTATACAAGACTATAAAGAAGCGATAAGGTGGTTTACGTTATCGGCAGAGCAGGAAAATTCGTTAGCACAATATAATTTAGGTATTTGCTATGAGAATGGAAATGGAGTTATACAAGACTATAAAGAAGCGATAAGGTGGTATACCTTATCGGCAGAGCAGGGAAACGCAATAGCACAGTATCAATTAGGGATTTGTTATTATAATGGAAATGGAGTTATACAAGACTATAAAGAAGCTTTGAAATGGTATAAGTTAGCTGCTGAGCAGGGATTAGCACCAGCTCAAGCTAATTTAGGGAATTGTTATTATAATGGTAGAGGTGTCATTCAGGACTATAAGGAAGCAGTGAGATGGATCAAGTTAGCTGCTGAGCAGGGAATCGCACCAGCACAAACTAATTTAGGGAATTGTTATTATAATGGTAGAGGAGTTATTAAGGACTATAGGGAAGCAGTGAGATGGATCAAGTTAGCTGCTGAGCAGGGAGTCACAACATCACAATATAATTTAGGAAACTGCTATGAGAAAGGAAATGGAGTAACACAAGACCTTAATGAAGCAGTGAAGTGGTATAGATTAGCTGCAGAGCAGGGATTAGCACAAGCTCAAACTAATTTAGGAATATGTTATTATAATGGTAGAGGTATTATTCAGGACTATAAGGAAGCCGTGAGATGGATCAAGTTAGCTGCAGAGCAGGGAATCGCCTTAGCACAGTCTAATTTAGGAATATGTTATTATTACGGGAGAGGTGTCATTCAGGACTATAATGAAGCTGTAAAGTGGTATAGATCGGCTGCAGAGCAGGGATTAGCACTAGCACAATATAATTTAGGTAAATGCTATGATAAAGGAAATGGAGTTATACAAAACTATAATGAAGCTGTAAAGTGGTATAGATCGGCTGCAGAGCAGGGATTAGCACT
>CAZAHZ010000074.1:0-11315 GCA_964485055.1 uncultured Candidatus Cloacimonadota bacterium | reverse complement strand
AGCACAATATAATTTAGGTAAATGCTATGATAAAGGAAATGGAGTTATACAAGACTTTAATGAAGCAGCAAAGTGGTATATATTAGCTGCCAAGCAAGGAGACGCAGATGCCCAATATTGTTTAGGAGTATTCTATTATTTTGGAAAAGGAGTTATACAAGATTATAATGAAGCCGTGAAGTGGTATAAGTTATCAGCAGAGCAAGGAGACGCTGTAGCACAACTTAATTTAGGAATATGCTATGAGAACGGGCATGGAGTTATACAAGACTATAAGGAAGCCGAGAAGTGGTATAAGAAAGCCGCAGAACAAGGACTGTCTACAGCACAAAATAGTGTAGGTCTGCTCTACGCACAAGGATATGGAGTGATACAAGACAATCAGGAAGCCGTGAAGTGGTATAAGTTAGCAGCAGAACAAGGACTGTCAACAGCACAAATTAATTTAGGTGAATGCTATGATACAGGACATGGAGTGATACAAGACCGCCAGGAAGCGGTGAAGTGGTATAAGAAAGCCGCAGATCAAGGACTGTCAGAAGCACAAAATAATTTAGGGCTTTGCTATACTTATGGAGAAGGAGTGATACAAGACTATCAGGAAGCCGTAAGGTGGTTTCAGTTAGCCGCAGAGCAAGGACTGTCAACAGCACAAAATAATTTAGGGAACTGCTATTGTATTGGAAATGGAGTGATGCAAGACTATCAGGAAGCCGTAAAGTGGTTTCAGTTAGCCGCAAAACAGGGAAACAAAATGGCACAAAATAATTTAGGAGTATGTTATTATAAAGGATATGGCATTATACAAGACTATCAGGCAGCCTTTATGTGGCATCTATTAGCAAGCAGTAATACAACAGGAAAAGTATTTGAAAATGCTTCTATAAATAGAGATTTAGCCATGGAAAAATTAACACCAGCACAAATAGAAGAAGCGACGAAAGAAGCACAGGAAATTCAGAGGAAAATAGATGGGGAGAGGGAGTGAGATTGGGATAGTGTGAAAGTGAGAAAATGAAGGGGAGGGCAAGATATAAGATTATCAGAGGAAAAAAAATAAAAAAAAATTTAAAGAATAAATAAGAAAAAACAAAATTAGCAAAAAACGAGACCGAGTGCCAAAAAAAATAGTAACTAATAGAAAATAGAAAATGTATTGTGTATGGATTTATCATTTCGTTCTAAACTCTTTTCTGCATATTTTCAAGAAAAATCTTGACTCATCTGTTTGATAGTCGCAAATTTAGAGGAAATATAATTTTTTTAATTTGACATGAAATTTAATGGAATAAAATCTCGCTACAGGATTTAATATAAATCCAAAAAAAGGCAGCAAGAAAAAACCTGCTGCCAGGAAAACTGATATCAGTCTTCGAACTGCGAATTCAAAGACTGTAATTCGGATAATAACTGGCAAGTTTTTTCTTCTGCAAAGGAGAATTTACATGATTAAATTCACATCAGACTCAAGTAACATCGTTTTGACCGTACCTCAGGCAACGGAATTATCAGCGGTGTCAGAGTGCTCAATCACCCGAAATCGAGAAAAAGGCATTTTGCCTTTCTACAAACCAGTTAAAAAAAAGAAGAAGGCGAAAAAACCAATGCCAGAAAAATCTGAGAGGAGTATTCGATGATTATCAGAAGGCGCAGAAGTAGTGTTTATGAAATTGTCAAGGATGGCAAGATCACACAGGTGATAACCCGGCAGGACTATTTTGGACGGCTATATGAGCAACTTAAAAAGAATAATCCATTTAGTAATAATCTACTCAGGTATATGCTGATGAGGATATGCAGGGCAGAGATTGAGTCACAGGAATTTGTCATTGAAATCGATGATGAAGAATTGCCGATAGCTGAGCTGGAAAACTGGCAGGAAGAAGAAACCGAGATTATGATTAAGCGGGTGAAATAGCGATGGTTGGCAAGATCAGGGGCGATTTCAACTTTGCAAAAGGCAGTATGGACGTTATGGACAATATGGACATAATAGACGTGATGAACGTGCAGAGATAGAAGATGATGAAAATTACGGGTAAAAAAATAAAAAAGGGCAGCAGGTAAACCCGCTGCCGGAGTAATCAGTATACTAATCACTTATAAGCAAAACAATGATTGGTATTCCAGATTATTCTGGCAAGAAAAAAATGCACTGCTGCCAAAGGTGGTTATTATGCAAGGCATAAAAGATGAAGTTACAAAGGCAGTGTTAACCGAGAAAAAAGTAGCTGACATCCTTGGGGTGGCAGTTTTTACTGTACAAGAATATCGAAAAAGAGGCTTGTTGAGAAGCTACAAGCCAATCAAGAAGGTATATGTGTTATATGAGGATCTGCTGGACTTTGTTCGCGGCAGAGGGAAAAAACCTATTCAGGAGAATGGCAATGACAAAAAATAAGTTACACGAGATATCACGAACTTTGATAGACAGGGGATATTTATCCCGGTTAAAATATGTCCATACAGACAGCAGCAAGGGATCGTGGTTTTACTACGAGGGCAAGAAATGGGTCGAGGACTGTCAGAAGCTGCACGAAGTTGCTATAAAGAGCTTCTACAACGATCATATTGAATTTAAGCCAACTGACGCTGAATATATCACTGACCTGCCTCAACTTAGCGCCTGCCAGCAATGGAATAACATTTTGCGAATAACGCGAACAGAGCCGGAGATCAGTCAGGTATCAGAAGATTTTGATGCAAAGCTTGATCTATTAAATCTTGAGAATGGAACATACGATCTGGCAAAAGAAGAATTCAGGGGTCATAGTGCAAAAGATATGCTTACCAAGCTGATGGGCGTGGAATACAACCCAGAGGCAAAATGTGCTCGATTTGAGCAGTTCATGAGTGAGATATTCTGTGGTAACACATCAGTGATAGGATATTTACAGCGATATCTAGGGTATTGCCTGAGTGACAGTACTACTGAGCAATGCTTTCTTTTTTTATATGGATCGGGATCTAATGGGAAAAGCGTGCTAACCGAATTGCTGTATAATATATTTGGAGACTATGGCATGAAAATCTCTAATCAGGCGATAACATACAGCCGAAGGGGCAGTGAACGCGACAGACAAGAACAGATATATTCCGGATTAAAAGGCATCAGACTGACGTTTGCCACAGAAACTGGTCAGAACATGAAGTTGGACGAATCGGCTGTAAAGGATATGACAGGCGGTGAATCAATCACTGCCCGTGAGCTTTATGCGTCTTACGAAAACTATAAACCAATATTTAAGTTTCTAATGAGCGGAAACTATAAGCCAGAGATAACAGGTACTGATCTTGGCATCTGGCGAAGAATCAGACTTGTTAGCTTTAACAAAACCTTTAAAGGTGATGAGATAGACCCTCAATTACTGGACAAGTTACTAAATGAGAGGGATGGGATATTCCTCTGGATTTTGAAAGGGTATCATATCTGGAGCAGAGATGGCTTGGGCGAACTGCCGGAATCTATTCAGGAAGATATAGAAGATTACCGATCGGACATGGATATCCTCGGTCAGTATATTGATGAAAGGTTAGTTCAAGAAAAAACAGCAATCACAGAAACGGAAACAATCTATAAGGATTACCGGGACTGGATGGAAGCTGGTGGCTACTCGAAGAACGTAACTAAAAGAAAACTGACCAGCGAGCTTATGAAGCGTGGCTTTGAGCGAGACAACAGCAATATACACAAGCCGAAATTTATCGGAATAGGATTGGCAGCGGGAATGATGTAAACCAAAAGGGCGTGGGGCATTGAAAAATGCCCTGCGCCATATAAAATAATAAAGGAAGCATATATGTATAATTCAGATAAATACCGAGAAAGCTATGATTATGAAGAAATAAAAAAGAATGTCAGCCTGGCAGAAGTGATGCGGGATTATGGGCTGGAAATAAAAAATAATGCGGTGAAGCAGACATTGCGATGCCCGTTTCATGAGGACAGGACACCATCAATGCAGGTAGATTTTATAAAGAACCTGTTTATCTGTTTTGGATGTGGTGCAAGAGGGAGCGTTTTAGATTTTGTGATGAAGATGGAAGGCGTGAGCCTACATGAAGCTGGGCAATTGCTCGGAAATAGATTTTCGGCTAATTTGTCTGGTGGGCAAATTGTGAGATCAAATCCAATACATGAGATGAAGAAACCTGAAAAGAGCTATGCTATAAGCTATAAAGACAGGGAGATATATAATAAGCTAAATGAACTAACCAGGCTGACAGAGCGGGGCTATAGATATTTAACCAAAGAAAGGGGGCTTAGCGAAGCTACAATAGAGCGGTATGGGATACATTCAATTGATAATGGGGCAGCAATATTTGAAGCTTTGAGGGGATCATACAGCATGGCGGAGCTGGGGGAGGCGGGATTATTAAATGACAGAGATGAATTTTTATTTAACAAAGCGGGAATATTGATGCCTTTCAGGGTAAACAATGATATAGTATATTATGGATATCGGAATTTTGAAAAAGGTTTTTTGAGAAAATATATCTGTATGAAGGGAAAAACTAAGCACTACTTCATTGGAGAAATAAAAAAAAGAACTGCTTACGTATTTGAGGGTGTGATTGATGCCTTGTCATTTTGTCAGTTATTTGGGAAAACAGATATCATAGCCACCAATGGGGTTAATGGAGCAGAAAGAGACAAGATCAATAACTACTTACGGCAATATGGATATGGGACTGACCTGAGATATATTTATATGCTCGATAATGATCCAATTGGCATAGAAACGAGTAAAAAGCTAATAGAGCAGGGAGAAGAGGCATATTTAATGAAAGATTACTGCAGGGAGAATGGGCTGGCGCTTGAGGGGGATTTTAAAGACTGGAATGATGTGCTGGTGCGACGGAGTGACTTAGAGACGGGGTGACGGGGTGACGGGGCGACGGGGAGAGGGGGGGACAAAGCGACTGAGCGACTTAACGAGGGAGCGAGGGGACGACTTAGCGACGGAGAGATCGGGAGTAAAAAATCTATCATAAATATCTTGCCTGAAAGAAAACAATAATATTAATGACTTTAGGGAAATATAAATTAATTTAAAGGGGGTAAAAATGCGAACCTTGGAAGGCAAATTGATCAGTAGCGGAAGCCGTTATGCAATCATAGTGACCCGTTTTAATGAGCTTATCAACAGTAAACTACTTTCGGGAGCGAAGGATTGTTTATTGCGTCACGGAGTAAGCGAAGCAGAGATAGATGTGGTCTGGGTGCCTGGAGCATTTGAGATACCTTTGATAGCAGATAAACTATGTGAGTGTGATTATGATGCAGTGATAGCATTGGGCACAGTGATCCGGGGAGCGACCCCGCACTTCAATTATATCAGTGCAGAAGTAAGCAAAGGTATAGCCCAGGTATCCTTGAAACACGGGAAACCTGTGCTATTTGGGGTATTGACCACAGATACAATTGAGCAGGCAATAGAACGGGCAGGCACCAAATCCGGGAATAAGGGCTGGGATGCAGCGTTATCGGCATTGGAAATGATCAATCTGCTCAGGGAAATTTAGCTGATGGGATTGAGGCGCAAGAGTCGTGAAATAGCTTTCAAAGTTCTTTTTAGTCTGGAATATATCGAGACCAGCCAGTTATTGGGACATATGCAGTTACTGGAATTTTATCCTGATAAACTAAATGAGATACTGCATGAATTTGATAAACAGACAGATGAACGGGCAATTGAATTTGCGGAATATTTAATCAAAAACACGATAATTCACCAGGAAGAGATAGATGTATTGATCAGGCAGCATTCCAAAAACTGGAGTATCGGGCGTCTTGCAGTGACAGATAAAACCTTGTTGCGAATAGGAATCTATGAGATACTTTTTACGGAAACACCTGCAGCCATTGTAATGGATGAGATCATCGAGATCGCCAAGCGTTATTGTTCCGAGAATTCGAGTAAATTTATCAATGGGGTATTGAATGCAGTAGCCAACGGTAGTGTAGCAGTCGGGGAAATAGAAGAATGACAGCAATACATTGCACAATCGGGATAATAGTCTATAATGAAGCTGATAACATAGGGAAATTACTACAGTCATTGGAGCAGCAGGAATTGGAAAAGGTGGTGATTGATCGTATTATAGTGGTATCCAGTGCCTGTCAGGACGGCACAGATGATATAGTCCGTGATTACATGGCAAAAAATCCTAAAGTTGAATTGATCACGGAAGCTGAGAGAAATGGTAAATCAGCAGCTATCAATCAATTCCTGGCTAAAGCTTCAAGTGAGATATTGATCATCGAGAGCGGAGATACAATCCCGGCAAAAGATACGGTGGAAAAAATGGTCAGCGTGTTTGCCGATGAACGGATTGGCATGAGTGGAGGCAGACCTGTACCTGAGAATTGTCGCTGCAATTTTATGGGACATCTGGTGCACATTCTCTGGGATATGCATCATTTGATGGCACTGCATTCACCTAAACTGGGAGAGATGATAGCTTTCAGGAACTTGATAATAGCAATTCCCAGTCAAAGTGCGGTTGATGAAGCCAGCATTGAAGCGATTATCCGGGAAAAGGGACTTCTCCTGAAATATGTACCCGAGGCAATAGTTTTTAATAAAGGACCTGAGAAATTCAGTGAATATATCAGTCAGAGAAGAAGAATTGCCAGCGGACATCTCTGGTTAAAAGAAAATCAGCAGTATAAAGTTGCATCACAGGATTCTAATCTTCTGCTGGATATTATGTTGAAGCAGTTTATGAAGAAGCCGGGAGAATGGTTTTACCTGATCTTAACGGTCAAGATTGAGATATTGTGCCGTTTCCTGGGCTGGTGGGATTTGAAGGTACTCAAGAAAAATCCCTTCAAATGGGATATTGCGTCCACAAGTAAAAGCATAAAAAGGGAAATTTGACAGTGTTGGAATTATTACCAAAAATACTTAAATATAAGATAATCAGGGCAACGGGAATATCCAGTCCACTGCCTATGAATTACACGATCAGCCTGCTTTATACCTGTAATTCACGGTGCAGCACCTGCAATATATATAATAAAAAAGCAAACAATCTGACACTTTCAGAATATAAAGAGGTTTTTAAAAGTCTGGGACACTCACCTTTCTGGATCACATTTAGTGGGGGAGAGCCATTTTTACGTCAGGATATTGATGAGATTTGCATTGCTGCCTGTAAACAGTGTAAACCCAAGATCATCAATATTCCCACAAACGGCATATTGACAGATCTGATAATCAGTAAAATGGACAGGATCACCAGATCCTGCCCCAAAACTCAATTCGTGATAAATCTATCCATAGACGGGATCGGTGAGCAGCATGACAGGATACGTAATGTAGCAGGCAATTATGAAAAGGTGATTGCCACTTATAATGGGTTACGAAACCTGAAAGCCAGAAATTTATCAATAGGGATCCATACTGTGATATCAGCCTTGAATGTGGATGATTTTCATACAATTGCCACGGAATTAATGCTGTTGCAACCGGATTCATATATCACCGAGATAGCGGAGGAACGGGTTGAACTGGATACAATGGGAAGTGATATCACTCCAAATATTGTATCTTATAAGGCAGCGATAGACTTTTTGATCCACCGGATCAAGAATGGCAAATATAAGGGAATAGGCAAGATCACTGAAGCATTCAGGATAGAATATTATCAACTGGTAAAATTGATATTGAGGGATAAAACTCAGATCATACCGTGTTATTCAGGTATAGCTTCTGCCCAGATTTCGCCGGAAGGGGATATCTGGTCGTGCTGTATCAAGGCAAAACCGCTTGGTAATTTGCGTGAAAATGATTATGATTTTAAAAGGATATGGAATAATAGTAATGCTGTTCTGGAAAGAATATCTATCAAGAACAAAGAATGCTGGTGTCCGCTGGCTAATGCCAGCTACACGAATATGCTGATGAATATTCCCATTCTATGGCGAGTATTTTTGCGTAGTTTTGTTAAATGGTATAATTAGCATGGAATCAGTATGATAAAGTTAATTGATAATTCCATAAGTTTTCTTGGTAATTATACTTACTGTGATCATTTTCCTGGTCAGGCGAGGAATATAATTTTATTGATGAATCATTATTCCGAAGATAGTTATGCCGAACAAATCCTGGAGCGGGTGCTAAGTGAGATCATTAAGCTTGAACTGGACAGTATTTCTGAGGAACAGATAGTCCCGACACTTGGTAATTTTATCACGGAAATAAACTGGCGGTTATATTCATTATTCAGTCAGCGACCGGATTTAGAACGAGGTATTTCCCTGTTTTTAGGAATAATGGAATCAAACAAAATGTACTTAGTCCAATTTGGGCGATATTTTATGGGTGTGATAGATCAAAATGAATTTCAGATTACAGGTCGCGACTGGGAAAATCTGAGTGTAAAATCATTACCGGATATCCGGTTATTGGGTTCTCAGGATACAGATATCAGCGTGAAGGTAGAGCAGATAGATTTTCCTGAAAACAGCTATTTTATCGCACTGGAAAGTACGGCAGCCCTGAAATTGAAAGAACTAGGCTTGCATTATTTGAGTATAACCGAGCATTTATGTCAATTGAAAGAAAGCAACAGATTTAGTTTTGTTTTAATCAAAAACTGGCGACAATCAGCCCATAATACTAATCGCTGGATACGCAGAAAGCGTGTTAACAAGACTGCAACAATTCTGCTGATCTTGATAATTATCAGCGCAGCTTATGTATATTATGGCAAGAATTTGATAGATGATCTGTTCAATAGAATTAAAATTACCAGGACAGAATTTACCAGAAATGATATCAAGCAGCAATTCTTTTTGCTGCAGGAGCAAGCCCAGGATCTTCTCAAAGAATTATCCCGTGAGGATATGAATATTGAGATATTTCCCAAGCAGGTTCTGAAAATGGAAGTTGACTGGGAAATTGGTATAACAGCCAGTTTGACGAATATTCCCTGCTTTGATTACCGGCGGATTTTTGTATCCAGTGAACAATATATCTATGCCATAGATAAGCGGGATTCAGGGATCAAATGGGAGCGAAGATTTGATGCCAAAGTGGAGGTGCTGCGGTTGGTGGATGCCAATCGCATATTAGTATCGCTCTCCGATAATCGTCTGTTTTGCTTAAGCCGTGATAATGGAGAAGTCATCTGGCAAAAAAATTATGAATTGCACGAGGGACAGAATTTCAGGAACAGCCTCTGCCAGATCAGTTTGAATCAATTCAGACAACTGGATGACAGCATCTTTGTGACATATCATGGCAATAAGCTTACTTTGGCTCAGATAAGAACCGGCGAGATAATCACAGAATATGAGAATGCAGAACCAATTGATAATATAAGTGACTATGATATGCTCGAAAAGTGCATATATATCACAGTCGGGAAAAAATTAATAAAAATAAACATAAAAGTAATAACATAAGGAAAAGGAATAATGGAAATAAGTAAGAAATATGAACCCCAGGAAATAGAGAAAAAGTGGTATGACCACTGGATAGCAAAGGGATATTTTACGCCGGAGATTGATAAGACCAAGAAACCTTACACAATCTTAATTCCGCCACCTAATGTAACTGGTCATTTGCACATGGGACATGTATTAAATAACACGATACAGGATGTGATGATCCGCTATAAGCGGATGACTGGAGTTCCCACTTTATGGCTGCCCGGAGTGGATCATGCGGGAATAGCCACGCAAAACATGGTAGAAAAGAACCTGGCAAAAGAAGGTAAAACGCGTCATGATATTGGACGAGAGGCACTGGTTCAACGAATTTGGAAATGGAAGAATGCTAAGGGTGGCAGGATCATTCAGCAATTAAAGAAACTGGGAGCATCCTGTGACTGGACACGCGAGCGCTTTACCATGGACGATCGGTTATCGGAGGCAGTTAAAGAAGTATTCATCAGTTTATATGAGAAGGGATTGATCTATAAAGGGAAAAGAATCATCAACTGGTGTCCGCGCTGCGTAACGGCACTTGCCAATGACGAAGTGGAACATGAAGATGAGACAGGTCATCTATGGTCAATCAAGTATCCATTCAGCGATGGAACCGGGTATGTGACCGTGGAGACAACGCGTCCCGAAACCATGTTAGGCGATACGGCAGTAGCAGTTCATCCTGATGATGAACGCTACAGGGAGATAATTGGCAAAACAGTTATCCTTCCCTTAATGAATAAGGAAATCCCCATTATTGCAGATGAATATGTAGATATGGATTTTGGTTCGGGTTGCGTGAAAATCACTCCTGCTCATGATCCCAATGATTTCGAAGTAGGGCAGAGGCATGACCTGGAGCAGATACTGGTTATTGATGAGCATGGCAGGATGAATGAAATGGCGCCGGAAAAGTACCGTGGTCTGGATAGATTTTCATGCCGTAAAGAGATATTGAAGGACCTGGAAGAGCAGGGATTATTAGGTGGAATAAAAGAACATCAACATTCAGTGGGACATTGCTATCGCTGCGAAACGGTGATAGAACCATATTTATCTGATCAGTGGTTCGTTATGATGAAGCCTCTGGCAGAAAAGGCAATTGAAGTTGTCAAGAGCGGACAGATCAAATTTCAGCCTGAACGGTGGATAAAAGTTTATTTGCACTGGATGGAAAATATTCGTGACTGGTGTATTTCACGCCAGATCTGGTGGGGACACCGGATACCCGCATATTATTGTGAGTCCTGTGGCAATATGATAATTGCCAAAGAGCAGCCGGACCGCTGTCCTGAATGTGGTCATTCTTCATTCAAGCAGGATGAAGATGTTCTGGATACCTGGTTCAGTAGCTGGATTTGGCCCTTCAGCACTCTTGGCTGGCCCCAGGAGACAGAAGACCTGCAGTATTTCCTGCCTACTAATCTACTGGTGACAGCTCCGGGAATTATATATCTCTGGGTTGCCCGGATGATAATGAGTACTTTGGAGTTCAGGGGCGTTATACCCTTTGATACTGTTTTTCTGCATGGAATGGTACTGGATGAAAACGGTGTTAAGATGTCCAAAAGTCTTGGAAATTCGCCTGATCCTCTGGATATAATAGATAGTGTAGGCGCAGATGCCTTGCGTTTTTCCATGATCTTTAACACACCCAAGGGACAGGACAGCTATTACGGGGAAGGTATTTTGGAAACAGGACGCAATTTTGCCAATAAAATATGGAATGCTTTCCGTTATATAATGATGAATGTGGAAAAAATCGAAGGCAATCTGGATGAGAAAGATCTCAAGCTGGAACTGGCTGATAAGTGGATTTATAGCCGTCTTCAGCAGACTATCGGTAAAGCAGCTCAATATTATGAAAATCTACGTT
>CAZAHZ010000073.1:0-12775 GCA_964485055.1 uncultured Candidatus Cloacimonadota bacterium | reverse complement strand
ATTAATTTTATTATATTACCTACTTGTGTGAGCTTTAAAATGTCCAAACTCCAGGCCTTCTGCTTGACAGAAGGTAAGGCAGCACAAGATTTTTATTAGGAAGAATTCGGTAAATCCGAGGGGAGTTAGAATGGCTAAAATTCTTATAATTATAGCAGTATTAAGCTGTATAGTAAATTTATGGTCGGTAGATCAGGTTAACCTGACCTGGAATAAACCTGCTGTGCAAAGTGAAATAAATTTTTCATGGTTGCAGATGACAGATGAAGAAATCTCATTATCAGTTTCAGTAGAAAAAGGGGGCTATGATCTGGCGGTGAGAAGCTGGCAGAAATTCAAGAAAAGTCTGGGAAGATATATTGCCAGAACGGAAAATGGGGAGAGTTTCTTTATTTATAAACCAGCAGAAAACAGCCCGTCTTATCTGAAGGTGATGTTGCAGGCGGGCAGCGATTTTTCGGCAGTAAGTGACAGCAATTATTATTTTCTGCATTATGGCTGGAATTTGCAGGGGAGGATTGGTGAGAAGCTGTATTTTTTCAGTGCAATGTGGACCGGGCATTTCAGCGAAGCGGCAGAATATGTCAAAGAGCATTCCGGATTAATAGACAGTTGGACAAAGCAGCCGGATGATACCGTATATCTGGATAATATCAGAGGGAAATTATTATACAGCGATAAATATCTGGAAGCAGCACTGGGCAGGGGGAGGTATGAGACAGGCAGTAATATTGGTGGCAGCATCATTCTGGCAGATGCCTGTAATGATTATGGTTATCTGAGTCTGGAACTGAAATTGGGAGATTTCAGCTTTTCGGTGCTGAATGCCAGCCTGGTGGCAGATTCAGTCAGTGTATCTCAGAGTGATAATTATGCAGATTATAATTATTCGGAAAATAAATATCTGACAATTCATGATCTTTCGTGGCGACCAACCAAGAAATTGCACCTTTTCGTGGGCGAAGAAGTGATTTATGGCGGGCATTCCATTGAGCTTAGTTATCTGCTGCCGGTAAATTTTATCAGGGCAGTTGAACATAATCTGGGAGATAAAGATAATGTGATGATCTATGGCGGCTGGGAATGGCAATATAGTCAGAACTGCCTGAATTATAGTAACCTGCTGCTGGATGAACTTCGCAAGTCAGAGATATTCGGAGACTGGTGGGGAAATAAATATGCTATGCAGTTCGGTAATGTGTTTTATCTTTCAGAAAATAAAGATAAAATAGCAGTGGAATTCACGGCAGTGCGTCCCTGGTTATATACCCATAAATCTATTTTTACTAAATATTCACATGATAATAGAGGTTTGGGGTTCCCGGAGGGTAGTAACCTTATTCAGGCAGCAGTAGAGATAGATCTGCATTTAACAAAAAGTTTAAAGCTGGATTGCCTGATTGCGTTTATCCGGCAGGGAGAAACGGGTAACAATTGGGAGATCAACTACCAGAGTGCGATCACAGATATCGAGAATGAAGAGACAAAATGGCTGGCAGGAAACCCGGAAAATAGATATAAATTTCAAAGCGTATTAACGTGGCAACCGCTTGCGCATCACTGGATCAAGGCAGGAGTAAATACGCTGATCAGACCTGATGAGGATGAAACTGAATTGTACTTGTCGTGGTTAACAAAATATTAAATCATGCTGGCAGTAATATTAATTTTTTTACTTTTTATTTTTTGCAGTGCAGTTTTGTTATTTAAACCTAAGGAGCAAAACGGGGTTTTGAGGTCATTTTCTATTCTGATAGCCTGCCGTAATGAAGAGGAAAATATAAGCAGTTTGATTGATAACCTCCGCAGGATTGATTATCCTCAGGAATTATATGAAGTTATTATTATAGATGATGCTTCCGGAGATGAAAGCTGGAAATTGCTGCAATCCGAAACAGAGAATTCGGAAAACATTCAAGTTTTCCGGATTGAAGAGAAATCAGAGGAATACAAAGGGAAAAAGGCAGCCCTTAAACTGGCAGCAGCCAAGGCAGAATTCGACTATTTCCTTTTCACAGATGCAGATTGTCGCCTTCCTGCTGGGATTTTGAGGTCATATTCCAGATTACTGACAGAAAAAACCAGCGCTGTTATTGGCTGGTATATGACGCGGAACTGCTCAGCTTTTCAGCGAATTATTGATATTTCCTCCGGTGTTATATTTGCCGTCACAACAAAGTTGGGGATGCCCTTTTCCGCTTCGGGCATGAACTGGGTTCTCAAAAAAGAAACATTCCAGGAAGCGGGTGGTTATGAAAAGATCAGGGACAAACTTGCCGGAGATGATAAACTGCTCTTATTATTGGTGAAAGACCTGGGAAAGAAGATTAATTTTAATAATCAGTGTCCTGTGGAAACTATACTATCACAAACTGAAAATTCGCCTCGGTTACGCCGTAAATATGGAAAATTCAGCAGTTCTCCCTTAGTGATTAAAGTGGCTGTTATCCTGATGATGGGTTTTTATGTTTATTTACCCTGGAAAATAATTATCAGCGGATTTGAGTTTAGTTTGATATATTTGAGCGGATTATATTTTCTATGGTTGACCGTTCTTCTCCGTTTTCGGTTAAGGTTCAAATTCATTGATCTAATTTTTCTGATATTAATACCTTATATTTTGATCTATTTTACAGTACGAGGGAGTTTTGGCAGTTGGGAATGGAAAGGGCAAAGGCAAAGGAGAGACTGATTTTTTTCATATTCCTAATTCGTTATTTTAGTTACAATTATTGAAACTGTTTCATTGAAGTAGTGAATGTGATTCATTTTTAACTTTACAACTTGTTCAAGAATTCATCGCCTGTCCTCAAGTCTTATAAAGAAACTAAATGCCAGAAAATAATAAGATTCTGGTATAACTCACTGAATTGGAGGTTTTATGCTCAGAAAAATTATGTTTATTGTTGTGATCATGTGCGTAGTCAGTCTTGTTTACGCAGGTGGTATTGCACTCTCTGGAGTTGGGACCAGAGCAAAAAGTATGGGTGGTGCCATGCGAGGTCTGGCAGATGATGCCTCAGCCATGTACTGGAATCCCGCCGGACTGGCTTTCCTTACGGAAACCACTGTTACCGCCGGTGTTCATTATGTTGACTTTACCGGAGAATGGGAACATGAAGTGGATTCAATGATGGTTACCACGGAAAATGAAGATGTCACAAATATTATTCCCAGCTTTGTCTATGCTAACTGTCAGAAGGACAGGAGCTGGAACTGGGGAATTGGCCTTTATGTTCCCTTTGGTCTGTCAGCAAACTGGGATATTTATCAGCAGCCAGATTCAATGTATGTCGAAGCATACAATATCAATGTACCTCTTGAATGGCCCGGAGTAATTGAGGAGAATGACCTTTATGGATCAATGCAGGTATTTGATCTTCATCCTTCCTTCGGATTTAAGCTCTCTGAGAAAACTGCCATAGGTTTTGGATTAAGTGCCTACTACAGTACGATTGAGATTGATAAAGTGAAAGAGCATGACGTTTATGGTGCATTGTTACCTACTTATCTTCAACTGGAAGGAAGTGGAATGGCAATGGGAGCAAATTTCGGAGTGATGTGTAAACCTATAGATGATCTGACGGTAGGTATTTCAGGAAGATTAAATACAAAGATGAAACTAGAAGGTGATGCTCAAATAGATACTTATATCAATGATGCATTGGCTACCGGAATGGGTATTCCATCTGATATCTATTCAGCCAATCCTGACGTGGAAGCCACTCTGACATTACCAGCGGATATGGGCTTTGGTTTGAGCTACAATATCAAAGATAACTGGCTGGTTGCTGCAGATTTCACTTATACCTGGTGGGAAGAATTTGACACGATCACAATAGACTTTGCGGAAGGAGATTCACTTTTAGGTCTTCCAATTGAAGATGATGAACTGGTGATGAACTGGGAAAACACTATCCGCGTTAGCATCGGCACAGAATATCTGTTTAATCAGTTTGCCATTAGAGCCGGTTATTACTATGACGAGTCACCTTTAGTGGATGAGACCATGACCACTCTTTTCCCGGATTTCAATACCAAGAATGCTCTTAATTTTGGTTTAGGTTATGAAATCACTAAGAAGCTTTGTGTAGATCTCGGATTGGAATATATCATGTTCGAAGAACGCGAGATCACAGAACAGACGGAAGAGAACTGGCTGGGCACCTATAATGCCACGCTTTATGACATTATGATAGATTTCACCTGGAAATTTTAATAAGTAAACAGAAAATATATAGCCCCTGAGTATTCAGGGGCTTTTTTATATTATTTCAACAAAGTTAATTTTCTGCAGCTTATGAATTTACCGGCTAATTTGTATTGCGCCAGGTATATTCCGCTGCTTGACAAGGGGGCATTCCAGGATTTTGTATAATATCCCGGTTCGTAAATATCCTCAACCAGCGTATCTATCTTCTGTCCCCTGATATTAAAGATCAAAATCTCTACTAAACCAGCCTGGTCAACGCTGAAAGCGAGATTCACCTGCGGATTGAAGGGATTGGGATAGGCACTCATTTGAGGGATTATAGTGATCTCGTTATCGTCACTATCTGAAAACAGGTCGGAAATATCTCCCGTCGCCAGATAAATATAGTCAGTAAAAAATGTGTGATCATTAACTCTTTCCACGAGCTGTACGATGATATTGTCATCCTCATCCGTCATTATTTCCAGCTTGCTGTGATACGGCAAAGTCTCATCACAGAAATAGAAATCAAAACTGCCAAGAATATTCAGGTAATCAACCTGCAGGACATTATATTGCCAGAGTGGACCCTCTCCAGTGATAAAATGAAGCAATCCATCATGCTCTGGTCGAAAGTCAGACGTTCCGGAATATTGGGTCAAATCCGGTTCGAGCAAGATATTGCCTGCCTGATTAATGGCATATATGTCATTATTGTTTTTGACAATATAAAATCCTCCCCAGATTTCCAGATCACTCAGATTGTTAAAAGGCTGATTCAATAAAATCGATTCCCATTCATCTTCAGTTTTACATACGATTAAATTTTCAGGGATATAATAAATATCTGTCCTTACCAGAAAAGCGTAGCGGTTATCCTTAATGCAGAAATCTATTATCTGATATTCCTCTTCTTCCAGACTCATCGCATCTATTAGAGAAACAGAAAATGTTTCAGGATCGTAGGCATAGATGCCCAGTTTATTAAATTCTGCTGCCGGAAAAGGGTGTAAACCAATACTGATTTCAGGATAATCAGGCGGAGCACTTGTTTCCAGCCTTGTATCCCAGTGATTACTCTCGTCGTAACCACATGAACCATGACAACCGGAATATTTCCAGTGTGTGATGTCCCATTCATTGTCTTCGGCATGGTTATCTGGATCCATTCCCGAGCGATGAGTAAATCCGCAGCGGCGCTGCTGCCTGTCCCCAAAAAAGTAGATGGTTCCACGTTCTCCCATCATACCGTTAGCAGCTTCGGGATAGACAGGATTATACCAGGGATAATCTGAGCCATAAGGTGTTGCTATCTGATCTCCATAATCAGGATTTTCATACGGATAACCACAGGTTTCAAAGGGATAATTTCCAAGCGGCGAGTTGCCATGGAACTGAAATCCCTGATCTCCAGACCAAAAGGGATCAGGCGGAAAAATATACTTGTGCAGGTCAGGATATTTCACAAACCAGTCCCCCTGGGGGAGCTCAAGCGTAAAGGATGGCGTGGAGCCGTGACCATGCTGGTATTCGAAACTCAAGATACCATCATAATGCGTATTCATATCTCCATACAGCTCAATATCACCGTCCCCGATAGCTGCATAACTGCCATATAGATAAATACTATTGCAGTTATCTTCATGGATATTTCCTTCATAGTCTTGATATTTATATTTAATATAAATCCTTTCCTCAGAAACCAGCCCAAAGAGAAATTCGCTATTATAAGCCTCTTCACCAATTTCAATATCATTATAGTAGATATTATTAGTGATATACACAGTATCTGCACAACCCCAGGTCATATTGCTGCCGATTGCTCCCTCAATCCACAGTTCGCAGTTTACAAATACCGATGTATCATTTACTTCCAGATCGGTTGTTTCTTCCTCCCAGACAAGTTCTCTGGTCGGCACAACATTTGTCCAGATAGAATCGCCGATTGCCAGGTAGGGACGCAACGGATCAGGGAAGCTGTTATAGACGATAAATGTATCCGGTTCCACTATCCAGTCCGCATAGCGCAGATGGGCAATATTCCCTTCAATTTGAGCCAGCAGAATATCATGACTGCTGCTTTCTTCCAGGATGATCCCGTTTTCACGGATAGCGGTAGCCTCTGAAGGCATGACAAAATTCTCGCATTCTTCTATATAACCTTGCCTGAAAATAATTTCCATAGGCGCTGAATTGATTGCCGGCTGAGAAGTAGCCCTGTCAATTATTCTCTTGGTTGTTGTCACTAATCCATTAAAAGTGGGCCAGCCACCATTAGTGCCCCCGCCCGATTGAGAGATCATAATATTATCATCAGAAAGCACAGGTCCATCAAAAATATCTACTCCCCAGAACATTATATCTGCTGAATAATACTCCGGTTCATAAGTCTCAATATTTTCACTATATTCATATTGCGTCAGGTATTGATAATGGCTTAAAGGAATTCTGCTTTTTGCTTCCAGAGAACCTATCATCAATCCGTCTGCCGTCCTGAATATCTGAAACTGGCTTCTGTCCGGTAAACCATTAAGCTCATGTATCTCAAACGTGTTCCCCTGATCATTACTTGTTGCCACCTTTGCCTGTGTGGTTTCCAGATCAAGATAAAAAAGATGGATCATACCATTATTGTCAGCCCACACAAAGGGCTGGTAAAAACTCTGCCTGTAATAAAGCATATAAAAAGGTATTGCATTTACATGAAATTCTGTTACAGCAGTTTCTGTGTATTCAACTCCTCCATCTGTGGACACCGAAAACTTCAGCGAATAGATATATTCTTCATCTGAATAATTAAACCTGTAATAGGTCAGATAAATATTATCTCCATCCTGAAATACTCCATTTTCATTGTCATAGATCAAAGTCTCATCTTCGCCTGAACTCGCTGCCAGAACCGGAATATTGATCTCTGCCTGAATTGTGAACACAAGGATTATAAATATAACAAACAGTGCCAAATTTCGCATAGTTATCCTCCAAAATCTCTTTCTATATTTGACTTCATTGACGCTGACAAAAATGTTTTCCGCTGATAAACCTGTCAAGATTAAAAAGTAACTTTATGTAAATAATATTTTACTGATTTATATTGCTCAGTCGAAATCCTATACAATTATCCTGCTTCACTATTCGATTTTAAATATTATGCTTATTTAAACCTAACTTGAGCGATTCTAATTAGCTAATATCACTAATCTCTCTGGCATCTTGAAATTGTGAAAGATATTGAAATACCATTAAGGTATTCCTGCAATCTTTCACAAATCAACCTGCTCAAAGATATTAGCAATCTTAAGCAAAATAGAATCGCTCAAGTCAGGTTAAATTTTTCATGCTGTATGGTCATCTAAAAATCTGCAATAAATACTCAGGATTTAGGCAACCCGCATCAGTTAGCTTAGCGTCTCCTTTGAATACCTGATCCAGGTGCCTGCGAACAGGGACAGATTTCAGACTCCTTGTTTTCGCACCAGGCTTTTTCCAGCCGGATAAGGAAAAACAGTAATTCTATTTCTCTAGTTCTTCCCTTACGATGGGCAGAAATACTGAGCCTTCAAAACCGGTCAGCACATTACCCCGCGGGTCTTGTGCTTCCAGGGATATTCTATAGGAATTAAAATTAATTAATTTAGTTAAAGTTTGAAAGACGAAAATTTCATTATCACCACTAACTGCCTTTAAAGGATATTTTAGACCGGTTTCTGTCTCGGTCAACCACGCTTTGGCATCTTCTCTGAATAGAACTTCACTGAAAGTAACCTTGATCTCAGGTCGCAGAGTAGTAACTGATGATCCGTTCCGAGGCTCAATTTTGAGAACCTGCGGTGCAATCGTATCTTTTTTTGTAACCGCAGAAAAGACCAGGGAGTCAACTTTGGCAATATTACCTTTTTTATCCTCAGTACCCGTCACCATAAGCTTATAATCAACCGTATCCATCTCGGCAGTAAAGACTTTTAACTGATCATCCTTCATCCGCCACCGCCTGATGCGAAGCGCCTGTCCCAGCGAATCTGTGAGTATATGCACAGTCTCCACGTTTACCAGGTTTTCATCAAATACCAGATCAAGCTCATCCACGTATAACGGATTGATCCTGATCAGAGCGGGAGCTGTGGAATCAGAATAAGCCAAAAAAAGATCAACTGTCGCTATTGGCTTGGCTTCCACATTCTCTTCCGCAAAAGGCTCACTTTTGATGTCCAGCCGTTTATTCTTATTTTTATCAATAAATGCCCGGAGAAAATGTCCAGTTTTATTCAGCGTCTCAAAGGAATAACTGGTCGTAAAATTGCGGATTTTGATCAGAGTCGTGTCTGCTGAAAACAGGCTCAACCTCACTTCACTCTTGCTGTCTTCCACGTCTTCAAATAAAAAATTTCCCGATATCTTAAAATCATTCAATTTACCGCTTGCCCAGGTGATGTCATATTGTTCTTCCAGCGGATTATTATGATAACACTTCAGATTTTCTGTAAAAGAAAAGAAATAGTTTGTATTTGGCAATAGCTGCTCCTGTATCTCCAGGATCAAGGTATTATCTTCCCACCGGTAACGCTTTGAGATTATCTCAGGATAAATGTGAAGTCCGGTATTGAAATTGCTGGTATCCATGGGCTTGGAAAAAGTGATCTCAGGATTTTTCCCCGTCAAATCAGAATATTCTGCCGGATAGATATTTAGAATTGCCGGTTTTTCCGTGTCCTCTGGTCCTCCTGTTGCATTCTCCTTATTCCCGCAGCCAGATAAGATCAGAAGGAATATCAGGAGACTAAAAACCTTGTTCACGTAACCACTCCGTAGTAATAACCGGTTTTTCCCGATTCCGTAAATATCGGACAATATATTTACCGAGAATATCAAATTCCAGATTGGCATATTTAGTGATTCCCGCCAGATTAGTTTCTTGCAGCGTATGCGAGATCAATGCCACTGCAAATCGCCGTTCCTCCAGTTTTGCTACCGTCAGGCTGACCCCATTTACCGCTATGGAACCTTGTTGCGTGACCAGGTCTTTATATTCAGCCGGCAGATCAAACCATAAATATAAGGTCTCACCTTCCTGCTCGCGTCCCATCAATTTGGCTACGGTGTCCACATGTCCCTGTACAAAATGACCATCTAATCTGCCGGATAACGGTAAAGCCCTTTCCAGATTGATTTTTTCATTATATTGCCACCAGCGTATCGTGGTTTTTGTTAAAGTTTCATGCATCACTTCCAATGTGATCTGCTTTCCAGTAAATGCTGTCACTGTCAGGCAGACTCCATTACAACAGACGCTGTCGCCCACTTTCAAGGATTTATTGATTTTTTGGCATTTGATTTCCAGGTAGCGTTTTCCACCCTGATCGCGAAAACTCTGCAATTTGCCGATCTCTTCAATTATTCCTGTAAACATGATCACTTTTCCGCTGAATAACGTCTTTGCAAAGCAGTTGTCAAGGTTCGGGATGTGGCATATTCCATATCTCCACCAAATGGAAGCCCAGTGGAAAGCCTGGTGATGGTTTCCACTTTATCCTGAAGCTGGTTTACCAGAAAATTGATCGTGCTCTCGCCTTCCACAGAAGGACTGATTGCAAGGATAATTTCCTCGACCGGATTAGCTTCCAGAAATTGTCTTAAAAGCGGGTAATTTATCTCCTCCGGTCCTATTCCATCCATAGGAGATAGTAAATTGCCAAGAATGAAATATCTGCCTTTGAATTCGTGAGTATCTTCGATCAAATAGGCATCCTGAGTATTTTCTACCACACATAATGCTCGCTGATCACGTTGCGTGTCCCGGCAGAATTTACACGGCTCTTCATCCGTGAGAATATTGCATATATTGCAATTCGAATAATTATTTACTGCCTTGATTATGGCTTCTCCAATCATCATTGATTCAGATTTTTCCATTCCCAGCAGATACATAGATAGCCGCGTCGCCGTCTTCTCGCCGATGCCCGGCAGCTTCTTCAGGCTTTGCTTGAGTTCTTCAAAACTTCCCGATAGCATGGTTTAGAACAGTCCCGGTATTTTCATATTTCCGGGAATGAACTTGGACATCTCCTCTTCGGAACTTTTAGCTATTTTCAGATGTGCTTCATTCACGGCTGCCAGTATCAGGTCTTCCAGCATTTCTATCTCGTTCGGGTCAACTACTTCCGGGTCTATCTTCACGCTTAATAATTCATTGTGACCATTCATCCGCACTGTCACCATGCCGCCTCCGGCTGTAGCTTCCACTTCCTGATTTGCCAGGTCTTCCTGGGCTTTCAGCATCTGCTCCTGCATCTTCTTTGCCTGCTTCATCAGGTCATTCATATTTCCCTTTTTTCCACCTGGATACATTATCTTCTCCTTTATTAAATTTTTCTCTCTCAAATAATCCAGCCTGCTTATCTACAGTCAACAGAATTATGATTTTATCGCTTTTCCATCTCTCAATCATCTCTCCTGGCAGGATAAGATTGCTGTTGAGGAGGGAAAAAAACACCCGCTTTAGGGGCGGGTGTTTTTGAATAATAATTAAATTAGAGAATTATTCTTTTTCTACCAGTTTATTAATAAATTCATCATCAGCAAGAAAGGGTATAGTAATATGTCCATCTTGCGGATGTTTTTTGTTCCAGAGAGAGGCAGTTTCGAGGGCAGGTTCATTACGCGCCCAGCTTCTGCGGGCGACCCCGCCCATAACATCCCAGCTCAGGGCATTTTTGATAACTCTATCCGCATGTTCAGAGCCATCAAGCAGGAGACCGAAACCACCATTAGAGGCACGCCCGATACCTACACCACCACCATTATGAAGAGTAACAAGGGTCATACCACGGGCAATATTTCCGCCCCAGCACTGGATGCTCATATCGGCAGTGGGGCGGCTGCCATCGTAGATATTGGCAGTTTCGCGGAAGGGGGAATCCGTGCCGGAAACATCGTGATGATCTCGACCAAGCAGGACGGGACCTATCTTATTTTCTCGAACCATCTGGTTGAACTTGAGAGCAATCTTCATTCTGCCTTCTTCATCAGCATAAAGAATACGGCATTTTGTCCCGACCACAAGTTTATTTTTTTCCGCAGTAGCAATCCAATTGTAGTTGTCACGATGCAGCGAGCTGAGAGTGGGATCAATGCACTCCAGAGCAGCAAGATCGGTGAGATGCAGATCAGAATCTTTGCGGGTAAGACAGACCCAGCGGAAAGGACCAAAACCACGGTCAAAACAGATGGGACCCATGATATCTTCCACATAAGAAGGGAAGATAAAGCCCTGAGAAGTATCTTTGCCGTTAGCAGCGATTTCCGTGACGCCAGCATCAAAGATGGAAGCCATGAAGCTGTTGCCGTAGTCCCAGAAATAAGAGCCTTTTTTGGTCAGTCTTTTGATAACTGCAAAATGACGGATCAGAGATTTATCAACCAGCTTACAAAATTCAGCGGGATTTTCTTTATTTAACTGTCTGCCCTGCTGAAAGCTTAGACCGGCAGGCGTGTAACCACCTTCATAAACTGCATGGCAGGAAGTCTGATCGGAGATTAATTCCACATGGATATTTTTTTTATCCAGATATTCCAGGAGGTTAACCACATTACCATGATAGGCGATGGAGACGGATTTTTTATTTTGCCGGTATTCTTTCATCCAGAGAGCAATCTGATCAAGGTTTGCGGTAACCAGAGTGACCCAGCCTTGTGAGTGTCTTGTGGCAATGCGGCTTTCATCAACTTCAGCGATCACGCCGATACCTCCGGCGATTTCAACAGCTTTTGCCTGAGCACCGCTCATACCGCCCAGACCGGAAGAGATGAAATATATCCCAGTGAGATCCTGATCTTCAGGGATACCCAGATATTTTCGTCCGGCGTTGAGAAGAGTGATATAAGTCCCATGGATGATGCCTTGAGGACCGATATACATCCAGCCACCAGCGGTCATCTGACCATAATTGGAGCAACCGAGGGCAGCAAGCTTTTTAAAGTCGCTGGGATTGTCCCAGTTTCCTACAAGTAAGCCGTTTGTGGATATAACCAGCGGAGCATCTTTGGAAGAGGGGAAAATACCGACAGGATGTCCAGAAGAGACCACCAGGGTCTGATCTTCACGAATTACTTCAAGATATTTTTTGATAAGCAGATATTGCATCCAGTTCTGGCAGACCTGACCGGTTTCACCGTAAGTGACAAGTTCATAGGGATAAAGAGCAACTTCAAAATCAAGATTATTGTCAATATTAACCTGCAAAGCTCTGGCAGCCAGGATCCCCTTGTATTCGCCGACGGGCTTACCTGTAATCTTGCCGGCGGGACGCCATCTGTAGCCATATATTCTACCCATGCTTCGCAGTTCAGCGAGGAATTCCGGTGCGACATGTTCGTGAAGTTCGGTGGGGATATAGCGGAGGGCATTTTTCAGAGCAATTTTAATCTCAAAAGTGTTAAGGGTCAAACCACGATCCGGGGCATGCCTGATGCCAGGTTCAAAACATTGGGTAGCGGGTAATACGGGTTCCAGCTTTATCGTCATAGAGCTGGCGATAGATATGTTATCCATTTTAACTCCAAACAAAAATTATTTTCTTTTCTTAT
>CAZAHZ010000072.1:7574-12784 GCA_964485055.1 uncultured Candidatus Cloacimonadota bacterium | reverse complement strand
TATTGCTGGTGACTGAGCTGCTTTGCAGCCGTGACTGGTGACTGGTGAATTGTGAACGAAGGGGAGACGGGGGGACGGAGGGACTTAGCGACGGGGGGAGGGGGGACGAGGAGAAGATGAGAAAGTGTGAAATTGTGAAAATGAGATTAAGTGAGAAGAAAAAGAAGTGAGAAGTGAGACGAAAGAACCACCATCTCGTAATAGTTTAATTCCAGTTCGTTTTGTTAGTTTTGGCTTGATGAGGCGTAATCTATGAAGACTATTCGCTGCTAAAAAAATTCTTACATTACATTTATCCGTGTTTATCTGTGAAATCTGAGGCTAATGAATAATTTTGAAGTTTGGGTTTTGAATGCTGAATTAAATGTAATCAGACCAAGGATGGTCTGTGTACGCAGGGAAACGTTGCATTTGCTGATTCTGGTTGTAATTAGTGGACTTAGAGGACTTAGTGGACATAGAGGACGTAGAGGACTTAGAGAACGTAGTGTACACAAAGCGACTTAGAGACGGGGGGACGGGGAGATGGTGTGAGGAATTGAAATTGTGAAGATATTGAATGCTTTGAACAAAAAGGTAGAAAATTACTCTGGAGAGAAGACAAAAAAAACAAATAGAATTATATCATGAGCCAGGGGTTAAATTTCCATCGTTATAATCAGCGGTAAGGCAGGCTATATAGAACAGGCTCTATTGTCTAATACCAGATTTTCGATAAAAGGGTCTTGACCTTGAGAAACAGTATAACATTTTTGACAATTGGAAGAAGAATAATTAATAAGGATTAATATGCTGCAGATATTAGGAGTGCTGATTGCATTAGGATTGCTGGTGGCAGTCCATGAAGGGGGTCATTTTGTGGCAGCCCGCTGGTTAGGTGTCTATGTGGAAAAGTTTTCGATCGGCTTTGGTCCGAAATTGATAAGCTTCAAGGACAGGATGACTGAGTACCGGATTTCGCTGATCCCTCTGGGTGGTTATGTAAAGATGAGAGGGGAAAATCCGGATGAAAAGATAGCCGATACGGAAGGAAGCTTTTTGGCATTGCCGTGGTGGAAGCGGATAATAATAGCATTTGCGGGACCTTTCACTAATCTGATATTTGCCCTGATATTACTGATAATCACCTATGGTATGGGCAAGAATTATGAGGATTACAGTCCTGTGATTGGGAAAATAATTCCAGCTCTGGAAACCAGTCCGGCAATTAATTTTGATTTTCTGCAACCCGGGGATCGTCTGATAACAATCAATGATCTGGAGATCAGAAGCTGGAGTGATAGTTATAGAGCTGTTAAAGATGATAATAAAATAGTGCTTGAACGTAATGGTCAACTCAATAAATATAATGAAAAATTCAACCTTAATGCCTGGATGGAAAGAGTGCTGCCTCAGACAACCACGGTGATAGACAAAGTGGCTCCAGGATTACCGGCGTATAATGCCGGATTGATGGAAGGTGACAAAGTGGTGGCGATCAACGGGGAACCCGTAGAGGACTGGTATCAGTTGCGCCAGAAGGTAAAGAGCACTTCGGAAAATATCGTAACGGTTGATATAGAGCGAGAGGGAGGAACTTTCCGGCGGGAGATCAAATTACAGGAAAATCTTCTGGATGGGACATCAGTTCTGGGTATAACGCAGCAATTACCAGAGAAAGTACATGAATCATACAGTATCGGAGAAAGCATCCAGTACGGGAGTTTGACAGCTATTGATTTTGTGGTGCTAAACTATGTGGGACTTTATAAACTGATACTTAAACCTGCAGAAATTAAAAATAATATTGGTGGACCGGTATTAATGTACACCATGAGCAGGCAGACAGTAAAACAGGGGTGGAATTCCATCTTGAATTTTGTGGCGCTGATCAGTATTATATTGATGGTGATGAACCTCTTGCCCATACCGATACTTGATGGAGGTTTGATATTTTTCTGCATAATCGAAGGCATACGCAAAAAAGCATTATCGCTGCGAACGCAGATGACAATGCAAAAAATCGGAGCTTCATTACTGATCCTGCTGATGTTTTTTGCCTTCAGCAATGATTTCACGAGGATATTTAAACGCAATGTTTCTATCAGCAGTCAGCAGGCAGAACTGGAAAAACAGCAAGGTGAAAATTGAGCTATGGAGACGACTAAACATAAAGTATATCTGGCAGACAGCCGGGAAATGCCGGAACTCAGTGATAGCAGCATAGACCTGATAATTACATCACCTCCCTACTGGCAACTGAAAGACTATGGCAGTTTAGATCAGATCGGCTTCAGGGACAGTTATGAGGATTATATCAATAATTTGAATTTGGTCTGGCATGAATGTAAGCGAGTGCTTAAACCTGGCTGCCGGATGTGCATTAATATTGGAGACCAGTTTGCCCGGTCAGTGTATTATGGTAGATACAAGGTGATACCGATCCGAACTGAGATCATCAAATTCTGCGAAACTATTGGTCTGGATTATATGGGAGCCATCATCTGGCAGAAAGTGACGAATACGAATACAAGCGGAGGCGCAACGATAATGGGTTCTTTTCCATATCCCAGGAACGGAATATTAAAAATAGATTATGAATTTATCCTGATCTTTAAAAACCCGGGAAAAGAGATCGGCAAGATCAGTCGGGAAATCAAAGAAAGATCAAAATTGACGATTGATGAGTGGAACGAATATTTCCGGGGTCACTGGAATTTTAGCGGAGTCAAACAGGATAAGCATCTGGCAATGTTTCCAGAGGAACTACCGAAGCGATTGATCAAGATGTTTTCTTTTGTAGAAGATACTGTGCTTGATCCATTTCTGGGCAGCGGTACAACTTCGCTGGCAGCCAGAAATCTGGAACGAAATTCTGCGGGTTATGAAATCAATCCTGAATTTGAGAAGATCATCAGGAAAAAACTGGGTTGGGCTGAACCGGATATATTCAAGGATCACGAATTCGAATTCATCACCAGGTCAGAACAAAGTATTGATCATCATAGAAGAATAAATGAACTCCCATATATATTTCAGGATCCCATAAAACTCAGCCAGAAGATAGACCCACTGACAAAGACTTTTGGTTCAAAAATCAAGACAGATCAAGCTATTTTTCCAAGAGAAAGCAACGCATGACCTTCAGCTACCGATTAGAGAAAACGTGCGGAAGGGCGAGAGCGGGAGAGATCATCACTCCGCATGGAAGCATACAGACGCCTATCTTTATGCCGGTGGGAACGAGGGCAACAGTGAAAGCTGTGATGCCTCGCGATCTGGAAGAAGACATTAGGGCGCAGATTATACTGGGGAATACTTATCATTTATATTTGAGACCCGGTCATGAATTGATCGCCCAGGCAGGTGGTCTGCACGAATTTATGGGCTGGCATAAACCGATATTGACCGATAGCGGTGGTTTTCAGGTGATGAGCCTGGCGGGACTGAGAAAAATTACGGCAGAGGGGGTTCGTTTTCAATCTCATATTGATGGCAGCTATCATTTATTTACACCGGAAAAAGTGATAGAAATCCAGAACGCTATCGGGGCAGATATTATCATGTCTTTTGATGAATGCCCACCTTATCCTGCCACAAAAAAATATGTGTCAGAATCATTGAAAACCACGCTGGACTGGGCAAGACGGGGAAAGGAAGCCCATCAGCGGGAAGACCAGGCTCTCTTTGGAATAGTGCAAGGCGGGATTTATGAAGACCTGCGTCAGGAAAGTGCAGAAGCTCTTATGGAGATGGATTTTCCGGGTTATTCTATTGGGGGTTTGGCAGTAGGCGAAGAAAAATCTGATATGCTGCGTATAACAGAATATCTTGATGGAATATTGCCAAAAAATAAACCTCGTTACTTGATGGGAGTGGGAACACCGGAAGACCTGCTGAATAATATTGCCAGAGGAATAGATATGTTTGATTGCGTGATGCCCACGCGTAATGCGAGGAAGGGATCAGTATTTACCAGGAACGGTAAACTGGTCATCAAGTCTGCGCGTTATAAAGAAGATTTTCGTCCTATTGACGGAGAATGTGACTGCTATACCTGCCGGAATTTCAGCAGAGCCTATCTGCGACATCTATTTTCCGTTGACGAAATTCTGGGTATGACACTGGCTTCCATACACAGTCTTCATTTCTATCTTAATCTGGTGAAATGGAGTCGTGAGGCAATTCTGGAAGACAGATTTGAGAGTTTTCAAAAACAGATGCTTGCCAGAATGCAGCCAGAGGAATTATGAAGAAAGTAATTATCATTTTATTTATATTTTTGCTGACTAATTATCTTGGGGCTGAGACCATGGAGAGCGACAGTCTGAAAGCTCCTTATCGCAGTCCCTTGAAAGCCGGATTGCTTTCAGCCATAGTTCCTGGCGGAGGGCAGATCTATAATCAATCCTATATTAAGGGCGGTACAATAATCGTAATTGAAGGACTTTTTCTGGGTTATGCTATCAAAAATCATCAGAAAGCAAAAAAATATTATGATAAATGGCAGGAAAGTGACAGTCCATTTGATTACGATCAATATGAATATTATTACGAGAAGCGGGGAAACGACATCTGGTGGCTGGGCATCACAATCTTTCTTTCAACCTTAGATGCGGTTACTGATGCCTATTTATATGATTTTGATTATCAGAAGCAGAAAGTAAGATTAAAATTTAAAGACAGAGCTGTACTGTTGGAATACCGCTTTCAGGGATTATAATGAGCAGGAAATATGTGATCGCAATTGATGGACCGGCAGCCTCCGGTAAAAGCACAACTGCCAGGAAACTGGCAGAACTTCTGCATTATGTTTATATTGATACAGGAGCAATGTATCGAGCCTGTGGATTGCAGACTTTATTAAAAAAAATAGACCTGAAAGATACCAGATCGCTGGAAAAGATGTTGCGTAATATCAATATCAGAATAGAATATTCACCAGAAGGTAACCGGATATTTCTTGATAATAATGATGTAACGGAGCGGATCAGAGAGGCAGATATAACCAGACTGGCATCAGAAATAGCAGTTATCGGTATAGTTCGTGAACGTATGGTGTGCCTGCAGAGAGCAATGTCTAAGGCTGGGGGAGTTATTATGGATGGTCGAGACATCGGCACTGTTGTTTTTCCTGATGCTGACTATAAATTTTTTATGGTAGCTGATGTGAAAACCAGAAGCCTGCGACGCTGGCAGGAAGCTCAGGAAAAAGGAGAAAATATTGATTC